>NZ_CM000745.1:5617247-5630225 GCF_000161455.1 Bacillus pseudomycoides DSM 12442 | reverse complement strand
TTATTCCACTAACTGCTAACGGTAAAGTTGATCGTGAGGCCTTGCCTGTACCAGAGGAGAGGGAAATTGAAAGTGAATGTGTTGCACCCCGGAATGGTAAAGAAGAAACACTGGCTACCATTTGGAAGCAAGTATTAGGGATTAAAAAGGTGGGAATCCATGATAACTTCTTTGAAATTGGTGGGGACTCGATTCTCAGCATTCAGATCATATCACAAGCGAGTCAATTGGGATTAAAACTTACACCCAAGCAAATGTTTGAATGCCCAACGATTGCCGAGTTGGCGCAAGTAGTCAAAGAAGATCAGGGAGTACAAGCGGATCAGGGGGTTGTGACGGGAGAGGTACCGCTTACTCCAATTCAGTATTGGTTCTTCGAGCAAGAACATCCGCGTCCACAACATTGGAATCAATCGATGCTTTTAAGAGTAAGAGAGAGATTGGATGTGGAGTTATTAGAGGAAGTCCTATTAAACTTACTCAAACATCATGATGCCTTACGTTTCCGGTATGAACAGTTACCAAATGCAACCTGGAAGCAGAGAAATGAGGGAATCGATGAACAGTCTGTACTTCGTGTGGTAAAGCGGAACGATGCTGATCAACAAGCGTGGAATCAAGTGATACAAGAAGAGATGGATATCACTCAAGCCAGTTTCAATTTACTTACAGGGCCGTTGATGAAAGTAGTGTACTTTGATGACGGTTCGAATGGGAACGATCGATTATTCTGGACGATTCATCATTTAGTAATAGATGGGGTATCATGGCGAATTCTATTGGAAGATTTACAGGCCGTATACAACCAGATGAAACAAGATCAGAGGGTTCAGTTACCTGCGAAAAGTACATCCTTTAAAGAATGGTCGGAACGACTACAGGCATACAGTGAGTCAGATCTTTCAAAAGAAGTAAAAGATTATTGGCATGAACAGGCAGAAAAACAAGTGATGACGATTCCGATGGACTACCCTATACAGGAAACGACAGAAGCATCGATTGATCAAGTGACGATAACGTTGGGAGTAGAAGAGACCCACGCGTTGTTACAAGAAGTTCCGATGACTCATAAGACAAGGATTAACGAGGTACTATTGACGGCATTAGTACAAGCTATAGCTGACTGTACAAATCAGCATAAGGTTTCTGTTCACTTGGAAGGACATGGGAGAGAAGAGGTGATTGAAGGCGTTGATCTATCGCGGACAGTGGGTTGGTTCACGAGTATTTATCCCGTTCACCTTGATCTTCAAGGAACAACAACACCTATTGAGGGATTAAAGGCTGTGAAAGAGCAATTGCGTCGAATTCCGAATCAGGGCATTGATTATGGCATTTTACGCTACTTGAGCAGAGAATTGCTTCCGTTTTATCAGCAGCAAAAACCATCAATAAGCTTTAACTATTTGGGACAATTTGATCAAGTGTTTTCCAAAGAATCTTTGTTTATGCAAGAGACAGGGTTTACACGCTTAGACCATGCTCCAGAATCGAAACCATCTCACCCGATTGATGTTGTTGGTATGGTGAAAGATGGGAAGTTACATTTTGTTTGGATGTATAGTAGAAAACAGTTTTCTAGATTGACGATTAAAGCGATAGCAGATGCCATGTTGAATCAACTTCGTCTACTGATAAATCCACCAACGACAGAGTCTGCTTTTACGGTATCTGACTTTGCTGATGCAGAGGCTCTTACGGAAGAAAGCTTGAGTAAAGTATTACTTAAATTAACAAAGAAGAGGGTGTAACGATGGGGGACATTATCGATATATACGGATTATCACCTTTGCAAAAAGGGATACTGTTTCATACTTTATATGATCAAGATGATGAGCATTCTTTTTCCTATATTGTACAGGTAGGTTTCTTACTCGGTGATCGATTGGATGTTGCTACTTTCGAAAAGGCCTGGGAATACGTCATTCACCGACATGAGATTCTACGTTCTGTTTTTGTGTGGGAGGAAGTAGAAAAGCCATTGCAAGCTGTTTATCAACGTCTTCCTTTTACTATTCGTCGAGAAGACTGGAGCGCTCTTTCATGTGGAGATAGGGAAAAGAAATTACACCAGTTTTTGAATGCTGATCGGAGAAAAGGGTTTTCGTTAGACGAAGCACCGTTGATGAGAATCACTGTGATTAAAGAAGCAGAAGAAGAAACGAGAATCATTTGGACGCATCATCATATTTTGTTGGATGGGTGGAGTGTGTCCCTGATCTTCGGTGAAGTGATGGGAGTTTATCTCAAGATGATAAAGGGAGAAGCATTCGATCTTCCAAAGTCTCTTCCCTATAAAAAATATATCCAGTGGATTAATAAACAAGATCGAAGTAAAGCTGAGAAATTCTGGACAGAAGAATTAAAAGGATTTCATGCACCTACGCCATTAGCGATGGAAAGAAGTGACCAGGGGCAGGAGAAGGGTTATGGAGAGAGCGTTTATCAGCTATCTGAGGAACTGACTGAAACTTTACAAGAGTGGGTACGAAATAGTCAGCTAACATTAAATACGTTAGTGCAAGGAGCCTGGGCTTACTTGATGAGCCGGTATAGCGGTGAAAGCGATATCGTATTTGGTGTGACTAGCTCTGGACGTCCTACTGAATTAGCAGGGGCAGAGAAAATGGTTGGTCTATTCATTAACACATTGCCTACCCGAATTCATGTAAAGAATGATACATCAGTAGTAGACTGGCTCCGTAAGATACAGATGAAAGAAATGGAACGGAGACAATACGAGTATAATTCGTTGGTCGATATTCAAGGGTGGAGTGAAGTTCCAAGGAGCAGTACTTTATTTCATACCTTGTATGTGTTCGAAAATTACCCGATCCAAGGAGAGCGCAATGCTGATTTAAGATTACTAGAGGTCCAAAGTGCAGAACAAACAAATTATCCTTTGACGCTCATTGCAATGCCAGGTAAGGAATTTACTTTGAAGTTGATGTATGACCGCCATCATTTTGATGAAGAGACCATTCATCGGATTCAGGATCATCTATCGCAAACATTAATTCAGATGACGAAAAGCTCAGATTCAAAGCTATCCGAAATTACCCATTTAACAATGGAAGAGCAGGTACAACTGCTAGAGAAATGGAATGATACCCAAGTAGAATATTCATCTGAAAGCATGATTCATACGTTATTTGAGCAGCAAGTGGAGAAAACGCCAGAAGCGATCGCGGTTATTTATGAAAATGAGAAACTTACCTATAGAGAGCTGAATGAGCGTGCTAATCAGCTAGCTCACTATTTACAGAAGCGTAGTGTGGGTCCAGAGTCTTTAGTCGGTGTATATATGGAAAGGTCGCCAAAAATGATGATAGCGTTGCTAGGGGTTCTAAAGTCAGGAGGAGCTTATGTTCCACTTGATCCTACGTATCCCGAGAATCGGCTACGCTATATATTAGAAGATGCTAGAATCGAAGTACTAGTGACGCAAGAAAAGTTAGAAAAAATAGGTATATCCGAACAAATCGAAACAATTTGTATGGATCAAGATCGCATTGCGATTGAACAGGAAGAACCGATCGCATGTACAAGCAGTGTAACAGGAAAAAATTTAGCATACGTTATGTACACTTCAGGATCTACAGGTAATCCAAAGGGAGTGATGATTGAGCATCATTCGGTGATTAATTATCTTGAATGGATGCAACATCAATATCCACTCTCTGAAAAGGATGTGGTCTTGCAGAAAACACCATTCTCATTTGATGTATCGGTGTGGGAGTTATTTTGGGGTATTAGTGTAGGAGCATGTGTATCCTTCCTGCCTCCAGGTGGAGAAAAGGATCCTTCTATAATAGCTGAAGTGATAGAGAAGCATCAGGTTACTGTTGTCCAATTTGTTCCTTCGATGCTATCTGTTTTCTTAGACCATTTCGATCATATTGATTTGAAACTGAAATGTTCGTCCGTGCGTCATGTGTTTTCCGGTGGGGAAGAGCTAAGTCCAGGGTTGGTTAGACGATTTCAACAGCACTGGAATCAGAGCGGACAAGTAAAATTGACCAACTTTTATGGACCAACAGAAGCAACCATTTACGTGAATGCATTTGACTGTCAACCCCATCAAGAATTTGTTTGTATTGGTAATCCAATACAAAATATTCAGCTGTATGTATTAGATCAGAATCAGTGCTTGCAATCGATAGGGATAGAGGGTGAGTTGTATATTGGTGGTGCAGGTTTAGCGCGTGGTTACTTAAACCGACCTGATCTCACTGCTGAAAGATTCGTTCCGCATCCGTTTCAATTAGGAGAACGGCTATATCGAACCGGAGATTCAGTAAGATATCTAACTGATGGGAATTTAGAATTTATAGGCAGAATGGACCATCAAGTGAAAGTGCGTGGCTTTCGGATTGAGCTTGGAGAAATTGAAGCGACTTTAGAAAGGCATTCGTCTATTAAAGAGACTGTCGTGCTAGTGAGAGAAGATCGCCCTGGTGATCAGCGATTGGTAGCGTATGTGATAAGCGATGGAAATATCCAAAATTGGCGAGCGTATCTCCAGGACCAATTACCGAATTACATGGTTCCAGCACACCTTGTAGAGTTGGAATATTTCCCACTTACTCCGAATGGGAAAATCGACCGAAAAGCCTTACCAGCGCCGGAAGGACAATCTATGGGAGAGTTTAACGTCCTACCAAGAACGTCATCGGAAGAGCTCATCGCCTCGGTTTGGAGTCAAGTGTTAGGAATAGAAAATATCGGCATTCAGGACTCTTTTTTTGAACGTGGTGGGCACTCATTACTCGCTACCCAAATCGTCTCTCGATTACAAGAAGCATTCCAGATCAAAATCCCGCTACGTGAACTTTTCAAGTACGATACGGTGGAGGCACTGTCGAAGCGACTGGATCAGTTGTGTAAAGGAGATAAAAAACGAGAGATTCCACCACTTGTACCTATGTCGCGGGAAGAATCTATTCCGCTTTCTTACGCACAGAAACGCCTATGGTTCATGGATCAATTAATGCCAAATAGTGCGATGTACAATATTCATGCAGCATGTCGACTGACAGGAAAATGGTCACTTGAAGCATTGGAGACGGGATGGAATCAGTTGATTGAACGTCATGAATCATTGCGGACGGTAATTCAAGAGCGAGAGGGTGAACCCGTTCAACAGGTTCAGTCGCATGTTTTCAGACCTCTCCCTCAAATGGATCTAACAACTCTCCCTCTGGAAGACAGAGAAAGAGAGTTGAAGCGGCTCGTTCAAAACGAGGCGGAGGAACCATTTCATTTGGGACAAGGTCCTTTGATCCGAACACGAATTTTGAAAGTGGACAAAGAGGAATGGGTACTTCTTTGTACGATGCATCATATTGTTTCGGATGGGTGGTCAATGGGAATCTTACTCGAAGAATGGATGGCTTTTTATGAAGGAGCCATTAGTGGAAAACCAGTTGAACTGAGGGAGTTACCTGTTCAATATGCGGACTTTGCCATGTGGCAAAAAGAATGGCAAAAAGAAGAGAATCTTGATCAGCACCTTCAATATTGGAAGGAAGAATTGGCCGGTGAGTTACCGGTCTTGCAATTACCGATGGATCGTCCTCGACCTGCTGTTCAAACCCACCGTGGTGCAAGTCAATCTCTGATGGTGGCGAATTCCTTACGGGAAAAGCTCAAGGAATTAAGTCTGCAAGAAGACTCCACCTTATTTATGACCTTGATGGCGGCGTATCAAAGCTTCCTTTCTCGTTATACGGGACAAGATGACATCTTGGCTGGAAGCCCGATTGCGAACCGGAATGTTAAAGAGATTGAAGGATTAATAGGTTTCTTTGCAAATACGTTGGTTTATCGAGCTGATTTCAGTGGAAATCCGACGTTCCAAGAACTTCTGTCGCAGATACGAAAAAAAGCACTAAAAGCATACGAGTATCAGGACATTCCGTTTGAGAAAGTGGTAGAAGCCGTAAAACCTGAACGGAATACCAGTCATTCACCGATTTTCCAAACCATGTTTACCTTACAGAATATGAAACAAGAGTTACCTCAGCTATCTGAAAGAAACATGGAGCTGATGGAAAATCATACTTCGGTTGCCAAATTTGATTTGAGTTTATTTGCATCGGAGACGGAAGAAGGGTTATTGCTAACTTTTGAATATAATACCGATTTGTTTAATGCTGCAACTATTGAACGAATGGCAGGTCATTTTGAACATTGGTTATATGAAATTGTATCTCATCCAAAAGATTCACTATCAAAGCTGAATATGCTATCGAAAGCAGAATATAAGAGGTTACTAGAGGAATGGAATGACACAGGTGTCGTGGCCATACGTGAAAGCACGATTCATACATTGTTTGAGGAACAAGTGGAGAAAACGCCAGAAGCGATCGCGGTAGTGTGCGAAGATGAGGAGCTAACGTATCAAGAACTGAACGAACGCTCCAATCAGTTGGCCCATTATCTTCAAAAGAGGGGTGTGGGATGCGAATCATTGGTTGGGATCAGCGTTACACGTTCATCCGAGATGATTGTCGGTCTCTTAGGAATCATGAAAGCAGGAGGAGCGTATGTTCCGATTGATCCTGCGTATCCGGAGAGTCGGATACGGTATATTTTAGCGGATGCTCAAATCGAGGTACTGGTGACACAGGACAAGTTGCAGCAAAAAATGACGTTACCTGAATCGGTTAATATGATTTGTATCGATCGTGATCGAGCAGCGATCGAACAGGAAGTAACGACCGTATGTACGAGTGAAGTGACAAGCGATAACTTAGCTTATATCATCTATACCTCAGGATCCACTGGCAATCCTAAGGGAGTGATGATTGAGCATCGGAGTACGTTGGCGATGATCCATTGGGCACATCAAACCTATTCCCGACAGGAATTAGCAGGAGTGCTGGCTTCAACTTCACTATCCTTTGATCTATCGGTTTTTGAAGTATTTGTTCCTTTGACGAGGGGTGGCAAGGTAATTGTCGCTGAAAGTGCCCTTCATCTGGACAAGTTGTCTACGAAGGATGTGACCTTGGTCAATACTGTGCCATCAGCAGCGAAGGAACTGGTTCGAGCAAAGTTAATCCCTTCTTCGGTAAAAGTGATGAATTTGGCTGGAGAACCGTTGCCACAGTCACTGGTCCAGCACTTGTATGAGAGAAGTCCGATTGAAAAGGTGTACAACCTATACGGTCCATCCGAAGATACTACTTATTCTACGTATATGAAGCTAGAAAAGGACGTCATGCACAAGGTGCCACCGATTGGTAGACCCATCTCTAACACAGAAGTATATGTACTCAGTGCAAACCAGCAAATGGTCCCGATTGGTGTAGTGGGTGAGCTTTACCTTGGGGGATCAGGCTTGGCGCGTGGCTATTTAAATCGCCCTGACTTAACAAACGAGCGTTTTATCCCGCATCCATTTAAAGAAGGGGAGCGAGTATATCGGACGGGAGATCTTGTGAGATATCTACCGGACGGGAATTTGGATTATCTCGGTCGGATCGATCATCAAGTGAAGATCCGTGGATTCCGGATTGAGCTAGGGGAGATTGAAGCGACGTTACAAAGTCATTCATCAGTTAACGAAGTCGTTGTGATGGTACGCGAAGATCATCCGGGTGATCAGCGTTTAGTTGCCTATGTAGCGGGAGAAGGAAATGCTCATGCGTGGCGTGATTATCTCAAGACCCAGTTACCAAATTACATGGTTCCGGCACACTTTGTCGAATTGACAGCATTCCCACTCACCCCAAATGGAAAAATCGATCGGAAAGCCTTACCTGCACCAGAGCGCAAGGAAGCAGAGGGTGGTTATGTTGCCCCTCGTACCCCTACAGAAGAAGCGATTGTTTCGATATGGCATCAAATTTTAGGCACTGAAAATATCGGGATTCATGATTCGTTTTTTGAACTAGGTGGCCATTCATTACTCGCTACACAAGCTGTTTCTAATCTGAATGAAACCTTTGGAATTGAGTTACCACTGCATGATTTATTTACGTATACTACGGTGCAGGAATTGGCAGAACGGGTTAATCAGTTGCGCTGTAGTGGAAATGAGCAAACGCAGAATGATAGTAAGGAGAATGTAAGTTTTCAAGACTATATTCAAAATGAAGCAGCAGCGAGTAATGATGAAGAGTTACTTGAACTTCTTAAGCAATTGGAAGAGTTATCAGAGGAAGAAGCGCAAGATATATTCGAGAGAAACTTGGTTGAGGAAGGTGTGAAAAAATGAGAAGTGATTTACTTGCAAAGTTGAATTCGCTTTCTCCTGAGAAGAGAGCGTGGCTTCAGAAGCAGATGCAGAAAAAGGAGAATAAAGAAGCGCTTCCGTTGTCCTATGCACAACAACGTTTGTTGTTTATGGACCGATTTAACCCAAACAGTTCAGTATATAATATTCCGACAGTATGGCGTCTAAAAGGAAATTGGATACCTGAAGCATTGGAAAAGGGATTAAATCGACTCATTGAGCGTCATGAATCATTACGCACCGTTTTTAAGGAAGTTGGAGACCAACCTATGCAACATATTGTGGAATTCCTTCCTAGAAAACTACCTGTAGAGGATTATTCTCACCTTCCTCTGGAAGTAAAGGAAAAAGAGATAGAGAGTTTGATTGCTAGAGAAGCGCAGGATCCGTTTGATTTAATGAATGGCCCTTTGATTCGTAATCAACTGGTTCAATTAGGGAAAGAGGAATGGTTATTGCTATGTACCATGCACCATATTATTTCTGATGCGTGGTCCATCGGCATATTGATCAATGAATTGCTTGCCTTCTATGAGGAAGAAATGAGTGGGAAGCCTGCTGGACTAAGTTCGCTATCGATTCAATATGCAGACTTTGCGAAATGGCAAAGGCAGTGGTTGCAGGGTGAAGTGCTAGATCGACAACTTACGTATTGGCAGGAAGAATTGTCCGGTGAGCTTCCTATACTACAACTGCCAGTGGATCGCCCTCGACCGGTTACGCAAACGTACGCTGGGGACACGTATCATGTGATTCTTCCTCACACACTACTCAGTTCATTGAAGGATTTAAGTCGACGAGAAGGATCTACCTTATTCATGACCTTAATGGCTGCATATCAGAGCTTTCTTGCTCGCTATACGGGGCAAGAAGATATTCTTGTCGGAAGTCCGATTGCGAATCGGAACCATAAAGGAGTAGAGGGATTAATCGGCTTCTTTGTTAATACGTTAGTCTATCGAGCGGATCTCAGTGGAAATCCGACGTTCCGGGAGATTTTGTCTCAGATAAAGAAAAAGGCGTTGAAAGCGTATGAATATCAAGATATTCCGTTTGAAAAAGTGGTAGAAGCTGTACAACCTGAACGGAGTACGAGTCATTCGCCCATCTTCCAGACCATGTTTACGCTACAGAATATAAAACAAGAACGAATAGAGCTGTCTGGGAGAAGTTTGGAAATGATAGAAAGTAATATTTCCATCGCGAAATTTGATTTGAGTTTAACCGCTTATGAGGTGGAAGAAGGTCTATTTGTCTCTTTTGAATACAATACAGATTTATTTGACAGTAGAACCATTGCACGTATGGCAGGGCATTTTGAAAACTGGTTGAACGAAATTGTTCATCATCCAGATGAATCATTTACAAAGCTGTCGATGCTAGCGGACACAGAACAGAAGCAGCTCTTGGAAGAATGGAATGACACTGACGTAGTTTATTCACATGAGAGCATGATTCACGAACTGTTTGAGCAGCAGGTTGCGCGTACACCTGGAGCGGTGGCGATAGTGTATGAAGGTGGACAGCTGACGTATCAAGAACTCAACGAGAAAGCGAACCAATTGGCACATTATTTACAGAAACGGGATATAGGACCTGAGTCATTGGTCGGTATATGTGTCGAGCGTTCACCCGAAATGATTATTGGTCTCTTAGGGATTCTCAAAGCAGGTGGGGCTTATGTCCCACTGGATCCGAGTTATCCTGAAAATCGCCTGAGATACATTTTAGAGAACTCGCAGATCCAAGTGCTTTTAACAAAGGAAGCGTTACAGGGTTGGTTGCCTGAAGGCATCCAAGCGATTTGTTTGGATCGAGATCAAGCAGCGATTTCTAAAGAGAGTAGCTTGGCACCAGTGAGCGGAGTGACAGCAAACAACTTGGCGTATATCATTTACACTTCGGGTTCGACAGGGAATCCTAAGGGAGTGATGATTGAACACCACTCGGTTATCAACCGATTACAGTGGATGCAAAAAAACTATCCATTATCTGAACAGGATACGATTCTTCAAAAAACGCCGTTTTCGTTTGATGTCTCTGTCTGGGAATTATTTTGGTGGTCATTTGTAGGAGCACGTGTTTGTTTACTTCCACCGGGTGGCGAGAAGGATCCTGCAATGATTGAGGAGTGTATTGAGCGATATCGCGTGACCACGATGCACTTTGTTCCGTCGATGTTATCTACTTTCTTGGATTATATGGAACAATTCAAAGCGAAAAAGGACGTATCGTCTTTGTGTCAGGTTTTTACCAGTGGAGAAGCGTTAAATACCGAACAAGTTCGCCGGTTTAAGGGTGTGTTTTATGATTCTCAGCAAACGAAGTTAAGCAACTTGTATGGTCCTACAGAAGCGACTGTAGATGTCACTTACTATGATTGTGATTTAGAAAAAGAACCGTTGCTTATTCCGATTGGTCGTCCGATTGATAATACCGAATTGTATGTGCTAGATCAAAGCCAACAGGTGGTACCGATAGGTGTGGCTGGGGAACTTTACCTTGGTGGTGTAGGCTTGGCACGTGGTTACTTCAATCGTCCAGAGTTAACTGCTGAACGTTTTATTCCGCATCCATTTAAGGAAGGGGAACGGCTCTATCGGACGGGGGACCTGGTGAGGTATCTGAATGATCGCAATGTGGAGTATATCGGAAGAATAGATAACCAAGTGAAAATCAGAGGATTCCGGATTGAGCTGGGAGAGATTGAAGCGTTCCTACACGATCATTCATCTGTGAAAGAGGCTGTTGTGTTAGTGAAGGAAGATCATCCTGGAGACAAGCAGTTAGTAGCTTATGTGGTGGGTGAAGGAGACACTGGAGAATGGCGTGAGCACCTCAAGACGCAATTACCGAATTACATGATTCCGGCATACTTTGTCGAGATGGAAGTGATGCCACTCACTCCGAATGGCAAAATCGATCGCAAAGCCTTACTGGCATTGGACGGACAGCCCATGAGCGTAAATATTGTCTCACCGCGAACACCAGTGGAAGAGCTCGTCGCATCGGTATGGAGTCAAGTGTTAGGCATAGAAAATATTGGTGTTCAGGATTCCTTCTTCGAGCTTGGTGGCCACTCGCTACTCGCTACCCAAGTTGTCTCACGTTTACAAGAAGTCTTCCAAATCGAACTACCGGTGCGTGAACTTTTTGAGTTTACAACGGTGGAGGCACTGGCGAAGCGACTGGATCAGTTGCGTAAAGGGGACAAAAAACGAGAGATTCCACCGCTTATGCCGATGGAACGGGGAGAAGCCATTCCGCTCTCTTATGCCCAACAGCGCCTGTGGTTTATTGACCAATTCACGCCTAATAGTGCACTTTATAATATGCCGATGGTATGCCGTCTTACAGGAAATTGGGTACCTGAAGCATTGGAGACGGGATGGAATCAGCTGATAGAGCGTCATGAATCTTTACGGACTGTGTTCCATGAAATGGATGGTCATCCTGTGCAGCAGATTCAACCGTATGCTTTCCGGTCCCTTCCTCAAATGGATTTAACTATGCTTTCTCCGGAAGAGCGAGACGCAGAAGTTAATCGTTTAATTCAGCAAGAAACAGAAGTGCCATTTGACTTAGGAGAGGGCCCACTGATTCGGACAATCGTCTTGCGAGTGGGAGAAGAGGAATGGATCCTCCTCTGCACCCTGCATCATATCGTTTCGGACGGATGGTCGATGGGAGTCCTACTTGAAGAATGGATAGCTTTCTATGAGGAAGCAACGGATGAGAGGGTAGCAGAACTTGAACCATTACCGATCCAATATGCGGACTTTGCTCAATGGCAAAAGGGATGGTTGAAGGAAGAAGTGCTTGAACAGCAACTCCACTATTGGCAGGAAGAATTGTCTGGTGAGCTTCCTGTGCTACAACTGCCGATGGATCACCCGCGTCCTGCGGTGCAAACCCATCGTGGATCGACACACACTGTGTTGCTGTCACGTTCGTTACGCGACAAACTGAACGAACTCAGTCGTCAAGAAGGGGCGACGCTCTTTATGACTCTGTTGGCTGCGTATCAAAGCTTCCTTTCTCGTTATACAGGACAAGAAGATATTCTCGTCGGAAGTCCAATTGCGAATCGTAATTACAGAGAGATTGAAGAATTAATCGGTTTCTTCGTCAACACGTTGGTTTATCGGGCTGATCTGAGTGGCGCACCGACATTCCAAGAGTTGTTGTCTCAGGTGCGGACAAAAGCATTGAAGGCGTATGAATATCAAGATATTCCATTTGAAAAAATTGTGGAAGTTGTGCAACCTGAGCGGAGTACAAGTCATTCTCCGATCTTCCAGACGATGTTCATCTTACAAAATATGAAACAAGAGCTTCCGGTGTTGTCTGGTAGAAGAATCGAAATGATAGAAAACCATAATTCGATCGCAAAATTTGATTTAAGTGTAATGGCAGCCGAGGCGGAAGAAGGATTAATTTTCTCTTTTGAATACAATAAGGATTTATTTGATGTTACAACCATCGAACGAATGGCAGGACATTTTGAGAACTGGCTACATGAAGTTTCTCATCATCCACAAAAACCGTTGAATAGTTTGAGTATGCTCTCCGAATTTGAGCGTGATTTGTTATTAGAGACATGGAATGACACTGCAATGGAAATGTCCCAAGAGGGTCTTATTTGCGACAGATTTGAGGACAAAGTAGCACGACGTCCCGATGCGATTGCAGTGGTCGATCAAATGAGAGAGTGGACCTATGGTGAACTGGATACA
>NZ_CM000745.1:5613708-5617147 GCF_000161455.1 Bacillus pseudomycoides DSM 12442 | reverse complement strand
ATATTGAGCGGCGTTGAAGCCATGCATATGATGAAAAAAGGACAACTTAACCTACAGGTGAAGTCTGCTCAAAATGAAGTTGGGTTCATACATAAGTTATTTGGAATTGCATCATAATCTGTCATTGAATAGGCCATGTAGGTTCTATATCTCTATCAAATGGTTTTTGCACCAGAACCCCTCTTTCTATTCATGTATATTTCTACTACATTACAAATAAGTGCCAAAAGAAAAATAAATGCCCCTATTAAAAATGTTTGATTGAAACTACGTATAACTGCATGTTTATATTTCCACCTCATTTGTTCATATAATTCATTTCCCTCTTTTGACTCTACTATTACTCGTTCCTGCTTATCAACTGATTGTATCGCTTGCAATATTTGTTTTTTTTCTAAATTTGTTTGATTACTTTTTTGAATCATTGTTATTGCTTGTTGATTTACTTTTTCTTTTTCATTCAATAATTGTTGATTTAATAAAACGACTAATACAGCTACTCCCACAATGCTGCCCAATGTTCTCGAAATATTAGATATGCTTGATGCAATACCTGATTTTTCAATTGGCACACTTAATACTGCAGTTGTTGTAAGTGGAGCAAGTGTACATCCCGCGCCAAACCCTACAATCACAAGCCTCCAAATATAATCCCAAGCCGAAAAGCTTGATTCCATATGACCGAATAAATATGAGACAACGATAAATGCAATAACACCTACACTACTAATCACACTGCTTCCGCGTTTTGCAGCGATTGGTG
Organism: Bacillus pseudomycoides DSM 12442; assembly: GCF_000161455.1. GTDB lineage: Bacteria > Bacillota > Bacilli > Bacillales > Bacillaceae_G > Bacillus_A > Bacillus_A pseudomycoides. The sequence goes on along the minus strand of NZ_CM000745.1, from coordinate 5,616,384 downwards.
TCATAATTGCCGTAATTATTATCGATACAATCGCTAGTGTACTAATAATCATTCCCGACTTCAGTTCACTCATTCCTTCTACTTGGACCAAATAAAATGCAAAGATAAATAAAAAATTCATTAACCCCATACCTACAAAAAATAACGCGAGGTTTGAAAGTGAAAATTTATCATATGAAAATAAATAAAGGGGCAACATCGGATTTTTACTTTTCTTTTCAATATAGATAAATAACATAAAACTTATAATAGAAATAACAAAGAGAAGACTTATGCTTAACGGACTTAAAGTCGCTTTATTTACTTGTATCAAAGCATAAACAAGTAAAAATAGTGCACATGATGAAGTAACCATACCTGCCCAATCTATTTTAGAACTTGCGGTATGATCATAAGATTCTTTAATAAAAAGAAAGATGAAGATTAAAGAAAAGATACCGACTGGAACATTGATGAAAAATACCCAGTTCCAACTTAATTTATCTATTAAAACTCCTCCAAGTGACGGACCAATCGCTGCAGCTAACCCGCCAAAAGCTCCCATAACTCCACCTATCATGCCTTGTTTTTCTTTCGGTACAAGTTCAAGTCCAAGCGGCATCGCAACAGGTACAATGATAGCCGCAGAGATTCCTTGTAATACGCGAAAAATCACTAGCATTTGAAAAGATGACGCTACTCCGCACATAAATGAGCTAATAGAAAATCCTAGTAAGCCAATAAGGTACAGCTTCTTGCGGCCAAATTGGTCTGCAAGACGAGCTGCCATTAATAAACAGGTCACAAAAGCAACATTATATCCATTTGCAATCCAAGAAATCGCATCTATTGAAGTATGAAATGTCTTTGCCATCCCTGGCAATGCAATATTTACAATATTTGAGTCTAGAATTGCCATAAAGAATCCTGAAACTAATGCAATTAACACAAATATGTTTCGCATGTTTTCCATTTCCCCCCCCTTTAGTTTTCCTTAAATGAAATCCCATTCATAAATAGATTTACACATGCCTCAATATACTCTTCTAATTGAATATCTTCTTCCGTTATGCTGACATTCATAATATATAAGAACAATTGTCCATAAAACATGTTCGCTATTAAGCGATAATTACATGGAATAATGTGTCCTTTTTCTCCAAGTTGCTGTAAATACGTTTCTAGATGATCTACTAAATGTGCATTTAATTCATGAAGTAATCGTTTCATTTCACTGTTTTGTCTAGATTCCAGTAGTGCTGCCCAAATATAATTTAACTTTGGTAAGTTTACCTGAATATATGTTTCTGCAATTTTTGTAAGATCTTGATTCAAATTACCGGTAAACTTCTCTTCTAGTTCCTTCAACAAAGCAACTGGTGTTGTCCGCAAAATAATACTCTCTCGAAATAAATTTTCCTTATTTTTAAAATTACGGAAAATTGTAAGCTCGCTTACCCCAGCTTTTTCTGCAACTTCACGAATTGTCGTTGCCGTATACCCCTTTTCACCAAATAATATAGTTGCTGCTTCCATAACTTTTTCTTTTGCTGTTGGCTTTCCCATTTTAATTCCTCCATCCGATATGTAAGTAAGTGATTACTAACATGTTAACATAAATAAAATGAAAGTAACTAATTACTTTCATCTTTATTACATCTCTTATCTGGCCTCACCATACATGCCCATCAACTTAAGAATTTTATAACGCCCCCAAAACAAGAATTCCATCTTATTACAGTTAATTATGAGAATTCTGTACGCTCATATAATTTTTAACTTATTAATGTTCAAGAACCTCTTTTTTGAATTTTAATAAATTCATTTTGTCATAGGGAAAATAAGATTTTACTGTTTTGCTGATGGTGGATGGATGTACTATTATAAAGTTGCTCCTTCAAAAAGTATTAGTTTACACTTGATCCCTGCACATTGTGTGGGGATTTTATGTAAAGAAAAGACACAATTTTAGGTGTCTCTTTGTGCTTTTACAATTCGTTTAAATGAATATAAAAGAACACCAGCTATAGTACTCACCTGGTGTTCTGACTGCAACAATTTCTATCGTCATTTTTACAATACATTCAATTGGCTTTCTGATCACTTTTCGGCTTCCTTACCAAGCAATACACACTAATAATGAGTAAAATAAGAGGGATTCCCTGAATCATAAAGAATCCAAGACAAAATTCAGTTAGTCCACTCCCAGGAGCATCTGTTGCCATTATCCCAACAAATAGAGCAACAAAAAAAGTCAAGCCATTCAACACTACACTAATACAAAGAAAAAGTATTTTCCAAAACACTAAAACAATCCCCCTAGTATACTAAAAGATATATGAAGTTTTTATCACATTATCACTTTCGATATGTATATATTAATATACCATTTCTTTTTTCTTTGCAATTCTTTCTTGCGCACGTTCAAATTCACGTTCTGCACGCCATTTCTTCTTCCTCAATTTTAGTCATTTTTCTTATATTTTCCCTACAGGGGTCACCATACATCACCATCAAGCTAAGAAAAGCGAATACCCAAAAACGAAAAAAGTGAACTTAATTATCATGAATAAATGTGGCGTGAAAAATGTTGTTAAGGGCATATTTCGAAATCTTAGAGAGAATAAAAAAAGATATTGTTATATTCTTAAATCTGCAATATAATTAATTTATATAATTCTTAATATTCAGAAATTT
>NZ_CM000745.1:5611960-5613608 GCF_000161455.1 Bacillus pseudomycoides DSM 12442 | reverse complement strand
GATATACTTCAGGATATGAATGCGTCTTCTCAAACTCTTTCATTTCTTTAACACGTTCTTCCCGACTTTTCGTATACCTTTCTTCTTGTTGTACTGGTTGTTTCTCGTTTGACTTTTCTTTAGATGCCTGCCTGTTAGAATGAGGTTCTTTTTCTGTCTCCCTTCCAAGCATCGCCAACACTTCTGCCTTATACTGTTGTTTATACTCGTTCTCTTCTTGAGAAGGAGCAATCTCTTCTAAAACTTGTTCCTTATATGACTCTTTATAAGCCTCTTTGGGGATTTCTTTAGGTATCAGCACCGCTTGATTTTTTTCAATTAATGGCTCTTGAGGCTGTGAAGACTGTTCAACTTGATATTCCATCTTTTGATTGGCTGTTTCGTCCATTCTTTGCCGTTCGATAGCTCTTTGTTTTATCAAATTTTTTACCACATCAGACAACTGCTTCTCTCCTGTAAGTCGAAGAGAAGATTTCGACCAATTTTCACCATCTATTTCTTGTTCATATACTCTCACTTTCCCGGTATCATGATGAACATCAATTGTAATATCTCCTTGCCCCCAGTCCATTGCGCTTGTCACAGAGGGAATCGCAATGCGAGTAATACCTGGTTCCACCCCTCGTTGTTTCTCATGCATATTTCCTTCAGGAAATCTTTCTATTGGTTTACCAGCTGTTTTTAATGCATATTTGTACAATGCCTCTTTTACCTCTTCTTGTTTGACTTGTTCTTTTATATTCATTTTCCATTCCTCCTTTAAATAAAAAAATCACTTTCCATTTTGAACGATAAGTGATGACAGTTTTTCTTCATTCAGTTGTGCAAGCAAATCATTTACCGTTCCAGTTCCACTTCTTGTTTCTTTTTCTTCGTTACATTTTGGAATTGTGCAAAGTTCGAGAATGGTTCAAACTGTTTTTCCCGATCAGCCACTTTCGATTCGGTTTGCTTCGTAACTGTAACTCCTTCTTTGTTCAACTTTTCTTGAACTTTACTTTCTAATTGATTAACGGATTCTTGGGTAATGAGTTCATTATCAATTGCTACATTTTTCGTTGCAAAATAACGTTCTTCCACCTGTACACGGCTTATAATACTATCAATATCGTTCACTGTTTCATTAGATTGAGCACGTTTAAACGCTTCATATTTTTCACTTAATTCTTTCTCCATCGAAGCTGTAACATGTTTAGCCGTATGAGGAAGTGGTTGTAATTTTTGTTCTAATGACTCAATTGGTGCATATCCTTCCTGTTTCATTTCTTTATATAATTCCACCTCTTTTTCACTAAACGTTAACTCTTTTTGATCCTCAGCTTTATCTACAAAGTCTACTTCTCTTTGTACCCATTTATCATATATTGCTATTTTGACTAGATCATTTAAATCAATCTGTGCATCTTTTTGATGTACAACAAACGAACTTCCTTTCCCATCAAAAACAGAGTTATGGACTGTCTCATATAAATCTGGTTGCAAAATTTTATTTAAGTGAACATCTTTTACACTACCGTTTTTTTCCGTTAAAGATACAGATAAACCTTCTTGATTTGGTTCTTCTTCCTTCCGTATTGGTATGTCAGTAATCTCTTTAGTAAAAGCATCCATCATGTGTATTTTTCCACCATACATATCTTGAGCATCC
>NZ_CM000745.1:5598644-5611860 GCF_000161455.1 Bacillus pseudomycoides DSM 12442 | reverse complement strand
TCGGTGGATCTACCGGTGACTTCGGCTTATCTGGATCTGTTGGTGCCACATCTACAATGCTAGCTAAAGACAAGTCTGTATTTTGATCACCAAATGCAAATTGGTCACCTTTTACTGTCACTTGCGGATTTCCATCTGTAATAGCTGCAACCACATTGTCCTTCGCTGTATCATGAATCGTTTTATCTGAAGTTTCGTTGTCAAATAGAGCTAGAACACGAGAAGTTGTTTCATCTCCATTTTGAAGATTGCTTGCAATTGTCTTATCCTTATAATTCACTTTGTTTTTATCAATGTCTAGGACGTATGCAACATCTTTATCCTGACTTTGTATCGCATTTTCTGTCATTGTTTCAAAGTCTTTTTTATTTATATCTTCTTTCTTTTCTTCTGGTTTATTTTTATCAACTTTTTTGGTTATAGCTGGCTTACTTTTTGCTGTTTCCTTACTTCCAAGCCAACTACAACCAGCACTACCTAATAACAATGAACCACCTACAGCTACAATTCCCATCTGTCTAAAAAATTTCTGATAATTTAATGGCATAGCGTTTCTTCCCCCTTTAGATCTCGCTTAATTCCTTATCAATTTTTTCGATTTTCGCTTTCTTTTCTTCTTCGCTAAGAGTGGATTGCCCCACATCCTTTTTTTGTAACTCTTTTACCTCTTTCATAAGAGTTTTATTTCCTTGTGTTTTTGCAAAGGCAAAGCAATCATCAAATTTTTTCTGATTCACATAAGCTTCAGCTACAAGCTTTTCACGTCTACCATCCATATTGACCTTTGCTTTTAATCGGATCACATCCTTATATTTCTTATTGAGTGCCGCCTTTTCAAAATCAATCACATCATTTTTAATATCAATTTCATTTATTTTTTTCGTATTGTCGATTCCGATATAGTAAGCTACAACACTCTCAGCAAAATTCGCTTCATACTGTATGGCCTTATTTGCCTTTCCACTTAATAGGTAAGAAAATAACACTGCCTTTTGACTTTCCTTATCTAGTCCTTTATAATCCAGTTTTTCAAACTCTTGAATTGCCTTTGGATATTGCTGAATAGAAGCTTGTTGAAGCCCTTTTACTAAATGTGTATCCGGCTGATTGGTTCTTGCCTCAACTGAATTTGTTGGGACAGTATACAAGGAAAAAACACTTACAGCTCCTACTACAATCCCTCCAACTGCTCCTCCAATAATTTGAAACAGATGTTTTTTGTTCTTGTTTCCTTTTTCTAAAGGAAGCTCTTCATTAGCATGTTGTTTCCCTCTAGCTCCGTTGTTTTCTTCTGGTTCTTTTACCTCTTCAGGTGGAGCAATTTCCTTTAAAAACTCTTCAATCTCTTGTCCCATCAGTTCTAACAGTTCTTCTTTTTGTTCCTCTTGCTCTTCATCCATTTCCATGGCAGACAATTTATTCTCTACATGTTCATACAAATGAGAAGCATAACCAGAACCTAAGGACAATGTCCCTGCATACATTTCATCACTGTTTTGATCTAATATGTGGAAATCTACATGGATGATATTTTCTTGTTCCTGTAACGCTTGTTCAAGTTGGTACGTAATCTTACAAGCATCCTGTAACGACATCTTTTGAAAACTTTTAATCTCTGGTATTGCACTTTTGGTAAACATGACTTCTAACATAAGTTGTGTCCTCCTCCCCTTTCTAATGCTTTAACTGGCATGTAAGGCATATAAAAAGAAGCTATACAATTGCATAGCTTCTTTACCAAAACGTATTTTGTTGTATACTCACATCCAAAAGAACAAAATAGATCCAAATTTGATATTGCTATTAATACCTTCTGCTAATCCCTTTGCACCCATTACAACGATTAATCCTCCAGCCGCTCCCAGAAACCACCCTTTACTCTGGTGTCTTCCTCTTTCCCCACCCCAGATAAGGTAGTAACCACCAATACAAAATGCGATTGCCGCACTAATGAGTCCTAGACGTTGTGCCCAGGTTAAAATTGCTTCACCTGTGCTAATCAAACTAGACATGCCGTCTCCGGCACCTAAAATCATATGATTTAATTTAAACATAACCTACACTCTCCTTATATTTGTGTTATACAACTTCGCTTGACTGCGAAAATTCCGCCGGACGTTCAGGTGCTCTACCGGAACCTTTTTCTTCTCCTACAAATAGAGTGAGTGCTTCTAAGATTAATTCTTGATTTCCTTCAATGAACTGTTGATGTTGTGCATGTAACCAATTTTGATAACTTTCCCCTTTGACTTTCAGCAATTTTTCTACTAAATCTCTTGATTTTTTTAAATCTCGCTGTGTAACAGTTGGATTAGACAATTTATTACACCGCCTCTCTATTCACTTATTTATCGATATACATTTCCTTCATATTACGTACAAACACATCTAATTCTTTTTCTAACTCAGATGGTTTGTATTTATCTAGTGCGATTTGTTTTTTCAGCTTTCCTTTTTCATAATAAGCTAATGTTTCTCCAGTTTGTTTTAGACCATAATCTGATTGACTTTTCTTACCATCATAATTAGGGTGATTACTATCTAATTCCTTACCATTTACATCATTATTCTTTAATGCTCTTTGAACTTGATTCATATAGTCCACTCGATCCTCTTTACGGAAAGAATACATGACAAATCCCGTTCCATCCTGTGACATGAATTTTTTCATTTCTTGAGGGCTTAATTCTTCAAGTTCTCCTTTCTTGCTATTTGAGAATACCAGTGTGGAACCAATCCCTAAGATTGCAACCAATGCAACAATAACGGCAATGATTTTTGATTTTCGAGTCATAATTTGACCTCCCTATTCGTATTAAACAAGCGATTTTGGAGTCTACTGAGAGTTCAGATCGTTTCTCCACATCTGGTTATTATTATAGCAAGAATATTGGGAAAATAATGATTAATTACCATTTATGGCTGATATGGTAAACCCTATATTGGCATGCATAGGAGAGTCCCTCCCGACCTGACCTCCATAAGCCCAATACTGCACAACGTTTTGGCATGTACGTAGAACCTTGTGTATCTACTGTTTTTTGTGTTCATCGCTTCTTCAGAATGTCACACTGGGATATTCCTCACGATTACTAACTCCTACAGATGATAGATACACCGTATTTTTCCCGTGGTCACAGGTGTGTTTTACGTACGCACACACCGAACAATGAATCAATCGTATACCCAACCCTTCTAGTGACCATTTCGAAAGAGGGCACGCATGTGGAATTTTCAAAGGACAGTTGTGCTTCAATAAGGAAAAACTTTCGTTTTGACCGTCTATAAAAATAGTTACGAAATTATTTGTTTTTCCAACATCAGATAAAGCTGTATATCTCAGCACACTCCAAAACCGCTTGTTTGTTCTCGAAAATCATCTTATTTCCGTCGTTGGCACACGGTTGTCAATTCATCCTTCTGGTTTCTTCTCTTGGCAATTATCTTTTGTTTTTCATCCATGACTGAACGGACACGGTAATAGATCTCTGCAACCCTCTCAATATTTCCTGTTGTGTTTTCTACTGCTACCGCTCCTTTTAACTGATACACTTTGCCATCGAATGTTTTGACACTTTGTGCACATGACGACGATATATCATAGAATGCAAGTCTTTGCTCTTTTCCCATGTGTATCGCCTCCTTCTAAAAGGGAAGGACTTGAAATCCCCCCTCTCATCTTATATAGTTTCCTAGTCATCTATATATCATGAATGACTGTAGTATCCCGAAAACCTTATGCGATTCGGTTTAATTCTCTTATCTGAAGTAAAAAAGATTATTTTTGAAAGGTAAGACTATGCTAGGACTGTTGTCTGACACGATGTAGCAATTCGTTTTGCCCCATGTTTTCCGTATATACGCTGTAAAACGGAATGAGATTCTACTACGATGGAAGTTCGAATATTATAGGTAGCACTTTCTTTTAAAAACTGCTCTATATGAGGGATAGGATAAAGATCAAATTGATAGAAAACGAGATGAATCGGTCGAATTTTCTTCTTTTCAGTTAGAAAGTGGAGAAAATGAGATAATGCCTCACCTCTATCTTCATACGTACTAGTAACTGTATCTATACTGACATACATAATCACTTTTTGATTATTTTCATAATCTAAGAACACTGTATCACTTAACAAATTGTGCTTTACAATGTGATATCCTTGCGCTAGCTTCTGTTGATGTGTATCTTCATAAACTTGATCCGTTGGATCGAAAATAAAGATAAACTTTTGTTTGGCTTTTCTGACACCCCCAATCACTGTCCTATAAGCTTCTTGAGAAGCTTTTGTCACATCCACACCCTTTTCTCCTCGATCAAAAATTCCAACCGCCTGTAGAAGCCCCGAGCACTTTTGAATCACTCCTAGCATGCCTGTTTCTCCTTTCTTATTTCATTCTTTTAAACTCTTTACTCAATATTGAAACCAAAAATACTCTTTTTCTTCTCCATGCTTTTCACGTTGATGTTTTTCAAGAATGTATAACAGTGTAATAATTGTCGCATCCCTTGTCTCTTTTGAATATAAACCTAGTTCGTAAAATATTGGATACGCTGGATGCTCATTTTCTAGCGACCTTACTACTTCTACCAAGTTTGCTTCACTTTCATATATTTTTCTCGTAAACTCAATTACTTTTTTTACATCTAGGTAATACAAGTTTTTATGTTTTTGATCTAAATACAAAATACTACCTGCCAACAACTTTGTAGCGGATTCAATCCAAAAATCATATCGTTCTTTTGGTTTGATCACCGTTTGTGCGATTGAAATTGCTTGCATGAGATCTTCGGAAAGCCAATCACCCTTGCAATGCATCTTTTCGTTTCCCAGTTTCCCTCCAGTCCATGCATTTGAACGACTCCTAACCATTGGCTCCTTCAAAACACATGACTGTTTGGTTGTACCGATGTAGACTCCTGACATCTCATTTCATCCCCCTTCGGTTTCTTACACCTTGCTCCCTATCCAAAACACAATTGCCCAAATGGGAAGTGCAAGTATACATGCATTCCAACAGCCAACAAAAAAACCAAGCGGATTTTCATCTATTTCACTGAAATGAGCTTGGGTTTTCGTCATATTTTCTTGTCTCATCTTGCAATTCTTCCTTTCTTATTTTGAACTATTGCGCTTTTTTACGATTCCTTACTGCAAATACAGCTCCGATTGCACCAAGTGCGATACATGCAATCCCAATCCACTTTATGTATGGATTTTCAGCTTTACCGCCTGTTGTTGGAAGTCGTGTTTCTGATTTCTCTGGTGTTTTGTCTAGTTGTGGTTTTTTAACAATTTGTTGTGGTGTCTCTGGTTGTGGAGTAACAGGCTTTTCTGTTACTTTTGGTTGTTCTGGTGTCTCTGGTTGGTCCGGTTGATGTGGTGTCTCTGGTGTTGGTAGTGTCGGCTGTTTCTGATCCTTCACCGTGTGTTTAATAATTTCACCATCTTCTTTAATTTTAAAAGAGAAGGTTTCTTCGTTAATCAGAAATCCTTCTGGCGCAAGGGTTTCCCGGTATGTGTACTCCCCGGCTGGAAGCTTCTCAAATGTCGCAATTCCCTTTTCATTTGTCTTACCTTTCACGACTTCCGTTCCTTGCTTATCGTAGATTGCGAACTCTGCGCCTGGAAGTTTATTATTCCCATCTGCCACGTCCACCTTCGTAATGATAAGAGTACCTTTAATTGGTTTATTTTTAGCCGTTAATGTGATAGTTTTGCTATTCTCTGAAATATTGAAAGGGATTGGGTCTTTTGATAGAACATATCCTTTTGGCGCTTGCTTTTCTACAAACTGATAAGATCCAAACGGTAAATTGTTTACTTGGATCATTCCATTTTTATCTGTTTTATGTTCGCTGATTTTCTTACCTTTACTATCCTGAAGGATGAAAGTTGCTCCTTCTAGCTTCTTATCAGGATTCTCTTCATCTACCTTAAGAAGTTGCACATTTCCTTTTACTTCTTTGTTTTCCACTGTAAATTTGAGTAGTTCCCCTTGTTCTTTAATTTTGAATGGATATTTCGTTTTATTAAGAAGGTATCCCTCTACACCTTTCGTCTCAACAAAATAGTACTGCCCATATGGAAGATCCTTTACTTGAGCAATCCCTTGCTCATTTGTAATGGTCTTAGTAATTTCTTTTCCATCCGCTGTATATACAGTGAACTCTACTTTTGGAAGAGTTTTTCCGCTGTCACTTAGCTTTGTAATCTCGATGTTTCCTTTCACTTTAGCGTTCGCTACAGTGATTGTTGCAACTTCACCAGTCTTCACTTCAAGTATTTGAGGTTTGTCGTTTAATACATAGCCAGTAGGAGCTTTTACTTCTTTTAAAGCATACTTCCCAGCTTCTAAACCAGAAAGGCTCGCTGTCCCCTCCTCATTGGTAGTAATCTTGCCTACTTTTTCGTTTGCATGGTTGAATACTTCAAATACAGCACCTTGTAACACTTCTTTTTGCTCTCCTATTTTTACAACCTTTAATCCACCAAGGGATTTCCAGTGTACCTGTAGATCTGTGCTTACTTTTTCCTCAGTTCTTTCTAATAAAACCGTAGCATCCTGTATTTTGTCATTTCCCTTATAGGCTACTGCATGTAACTTAGAAAGGTTAGAAGATACTTTTAAGGAAAAAGTACCACTTGGAGAGGATTTCGGTACAAGGATACGGAATTGTTCTCCTAGGTTGAACTGTTGTTTCTCTTCTCCGTTTGTTGAAACAACTTTTGTTCCATTTGGTGCATTTGATAGTTGGACTGTAAATACACCGTTCTTTGCATTACTTTCTACTTGATACAATGTCGTCTCAAAGTACTCATTGTTTAATTTCGCTTCTTGATTGTCTGTTGGTGTTACATTCATGTACAGTTCTTGTGTTTCCTGACTCGCATCTGCCCCAGCAATAATTGCTTTTACAGCTTTGGCAACATTCGCATTCTTATGTTGAACTTCATTAATGTCAATTTGCCCTAATGCCGCCCAGACAGAGATCTGTGTTGCATAGTGCGCCTCTTTCCAGTTTGAAACACCCAGTTCTTCCGGACTCTTTTGTGGGTATCCATTTAGAAGTACCCGGTACACAATATTATCTGTGCGCCCCATCTCTGGAAGGTCATTGCCATTTGGACTGAGTTTTCCATACGTTAAGCAATACGCAATTTGACCATTTGTATTCTTCAGTAATTCTGTCCGTAGTTCTTTCCCGTACATGGGGCTATAACTCCATTTTATTTCATATCTCTCACGATTGATGACTTCAGCACTTGCTTTGGTCAGTGGAAATACAAAATTCAGAACAACTAGAAGCATACTCATAGCAATGAGTAACATTTGATACGATCGTTTCAACATGACTAACAGCTCCCTCATATATGCAGTTTTCAAAGATCAAAATTGTATTTGAATTGCTAGAGTTTTTCACTATAATTAATCTTATATAGTCATTTATATTTTCATTAAAACAATATAACTATTATTGAGTTATTTACGAACTCTGTAATACGTTGGTACAAAAAAATATTCAATAGGTTTGTTAAAAAAATAAGCAATTTTTTCCGCTCGTTCTGCATTAAGTCCTGCCTTGCCTTTCTCTATAGAGTGAAGTACTTGAGGACTAATATTTAAAACCTGAGACAGGGACTCTAAAGAATAATTCTGAGCCAATCTCTCACATGATAAAGTCATTACCTAACCTCCTTTCGGTTATCCTTACAAATATAATATATCACTTTTGAAGTTAAATCAACTATTTTTTAGTGCTTTTTTGAGTTTTTTTATCTATATGATCACTTTAAAAGTTAAATAACCTTCTTCGGAGCTATAACAGATGTAGTCTTTGCAAATAAATGTACAACAGATCTTAAATTTAAGAGGGAGGAACAATATAAGAATGAGTATTTTTGGTGCACGTGTGAAAACACTAAGATTAGAGGCTGGTTGGAGTATGAAACAATTGGGAGAAGAAATAGGACAGGTCACCGGAACAAGTTTTGCTCAAACTACGGTCAGCAACTGGGAAAATAAAGGTGCTGAACCCCCATATAGCGTATTAATAGTTATAGCAAACCTCTTCAGAGTAAGTACTGATTATCTGGTCGGCAACACTCAGGATATTCAAGATAATATATTTGTAGTAGAAGAAAACAAAAAATATAAGGATATCAATATAGAAGAAAAAGAGGATAATGAAAGCCCAGAACTACCTTTTATAACAACTGATCTTTATAAAGATCTACTTACATTACCAGTAAACAAAAAAGAACAATTAGAAAAGCAACTTCATGAGTACACAGAATTTATTAGTTATAAATATAATAAGTTACAAGAAGAGTATGATAATTTTAGAAAATACATTCAATACGAAATTAAAGCCACTAGTTCAGATAGCTAGTGGCTTTTTTTATTTACATTTACTAATTCTAACATTAACGATTGATATCTCATAATTATAGTTATACAATAGAACATATAAAAAGATATAACCTTATTAAAGTTAAAAATATTAAATGAAAATAAAAAATAAACCCTACCACACCTCGTTTTTAATTAGTATCTCAGTTTGGCCGCTGAACTAATTAAAAACCCGATTTGAGTAGGGGGTTTATCTTTTATAATTTCTACATATTTATTATAGCATGTGAAAATTATAATGTGAATAAAAACCTCCTATTTTTGTGTGTATTTGTGGTGGGAAAAATAGGAGGTTTTTTTGTGTTACTTCAAAATTTTTTGCTTAGTAAAGCAAAGACCGATTTAAGTCGCCGCATCAAGCACTTATCTAAAACACCAGGAACTATTAATCAAGCAATTAAACAAGTTACTACTTATATTGATAATATAGTCTTAGATTGTGAGGGTGATACTACAAAAGATTATCTTACACCACGAAAATATGAAGCTTTAGAAACAGTTTTATCATATTTGGTACAAGAAGGATATTCCCAAGTAAAGCAAGATCAGATTAGCAAAAAATCTGGCATTTCAAAACCAATTATTAATTACGTGTTTAATTGGTTGCAAGATTTGGGAGTGTGCCAACAGATTAAAGTACGAAGACATGGTAAAATTGCCCCTTCGATTTACATTTTAACCCTACATAACAATTACTTGAAAATTATAGAATACTTCAAGGTGAAATGGGATTTAGCAATTGATGTATGCTCTACTTTCACTGAAATTTTAAAGAAGAAACTGTTTAAGAACGCCAGTGTACCTGACCATGAAGAAAAAAATGTTTCATCCAATGGTGTAGATATTTTAAGTTCTGAAAAAATAACAAAAACGAATACTTATGCACGAAATATTACTGATAGATCGCAAGATTTAGATGAGTATTTAAGTGAAGATCAGAGAAAAGCATACCAATATATTATGAGTCAACCCATCACATACTTAACAGAAAAAGATGCGTATACAATTGCTTTAAGAATGCCACGAAATATAGACACCTATCAGCGATGGGATTTCGAAAAATGTGTTGAATGGTTTGAATATAATCAAGCCGAAATAAGTAATCCCGCTCATTTTATGAAGATGTATACTGAAAAAATTAAAAAAAGAAACGAACGTAACGCAAACGTTGAATGTGAAGAAAAATATGAAAGTAACTTTACTTTTCATAATTGGGTTGATGATCCAAAATTTGATCCTATCCTGCGAAAATTGAATACAAATTAACGCTAATTTGCAAACAAAAAACATCTATATTACAGCCTTGCTTAAAAAATCATATACAGGCAAGGCTATTTGTCATGTCTTAATTTAAACTCTTCTTAAAATAATATTTTTCTACATAAAATCCTTCAAAAATCTTCTCATCCTCACAGCTTTTTTATTTTTTTCTTATCTATTTATCTATAAAATTTGCACTCTATATAAACTGAAGATTCTACTATTTATATTCAGTTTAACTTTGGATTTTACTAAGAAGAAATCTTTAAATGCTTGTCAGAGTAAGAGGCACGGCTCAAAAATGAATCCTAATGTATTTAATGATTTTAATTCTTAAAAACAAGAATTAATAAATAAGATGACCTTAAATTCGATTTGAATTTTAAAAAGGAATGCCGTCTCATTTTAGGGAGAACCTACATGCCTTGTCTAATACGTATATAAGAACTTGAACTAGTCATAATGATTCCCTAAATAACTACAATATTAATAGCTACTTTGAAAATTATATATTTTATCCGTATCAATATTTGTAGAAATTAAGTAGCTTTATATTTTATATGGACATTTATAACGAGGCATGGGGAATCTGTTTATTTAAAAAATGAATATAAAGTGTAGGAGTTTTAACAATTAGTGTGGAAGCGTTCTATATAATAATTAAGGAGGTAGAACAGTTGCAAGAACGCTCGTTTTGGACAAAAGAAGTTGCGGAACACTTAAAGATAGGAACCAGTACGCTGAGAAAATGGTGTTTAGCTTTAGAACAAGAAAACTACTTATTTGTTAAAGGTGCAAAAAATAGTCGTGCTTTTGTTCAAAAAGATATTCAAGTACTAGAACAGATGAAAAAGCTGATCCAAGAAGCTGGGATGAGCATTGAAAGTACTGTGAAAGTTGTTTTATCTGTTCCTTTTATTGAAGATAAAGGGAATAATGTTTCAGAAGAAAACAATAGAACGCCTGGCGTTCTACCTGAGAACACAATAACTGTTAATAAAGAGTTTATGGAACAATTACTTCAAGAACAAATATTACTGAAAGAGAAAATCCAACAGCTCGAACGCTTAGAATTAATGAATGCCGAACGCTTAGAACGCATAGAGAACAGATATGATGAACGTGCTTCGTTACTGTTAACGCATATTAGAGAGATTCAAGAAACCAAACAACTTATTGTAGCATCACAAAATAAAGAAGAAAAAAAATGGTGGAATTTTTGGAAATGAGGCAAATAATTTTGATTTAAAATTAATAACAATAAATTATTAAAATTTGTTTTAAATTAAAAACATCTCAAATACCTCTATATAATCATGATAATAAATCTTTTTAAATAAAAATAAATCATTTTAATTTAAAATCATTTATTATTATTTATTTTTATTGTTTTCTGTGACCGATTATGGTAAAATGTAATTAAGATAAGTTAAAATCATTAAAAATAAATTCTTTTCAATAAGAAAGGGGTAATATAAATGAAATTAAATTATTTTGTAGAAGATGATAATGGGAATTCCGAAAAAAAGATTACGATTAATGGAGAAATGATGAAGTTTCCAAACACGTATAGTTATGTGTATAAAGATCCTGTTCCACAAGATAAAAAAATTGAAGAATTAGTGCATGGCTTAATTCGTAATATGGATGTGACTGTGAATTCTTCAGCACTAAAAGGTCAAGTAGCTCAAAGAATCTTTGTTGGTGAACGTGCGATTCGATCAGGCGCAGATCTTCAAAACCTTAACATTAGATCAAATCGCGGAAAGCATAAACAAGACACTACAATTATGACAACCGTTAGTGCAATTGCTTGTCGTGCAGTTCAAGATATGTTTAATAAAGAGAACTCTTTAGAAGAAGGTACAAATGTAGAAGTGAATGTTTTAATGGTTACAGCTTTACCAGCCAGTGAATGGACGAAAGAAAAAGCAAAACAACTTTCTGACAGATTTACAAATAGTAGTCACCACGTAACTGTTACTGTTGGTGATGTGAGAATTTATGTAACTTTAAAATTTGATAAAGTCATTGTAGTACAAGAAGGAACTGTAGCCCTATTCGCACTAATTGAGGATGGTAAAGGAAACTATAGAGATGATGACTTATTTAATGAATTTAAGGAAATGTATAATTTGAAAAATATAACGGGAGAATACTTCCAAGAAAAACGTCTTCTACATATTGATATTGGAGATGGTACTACAGAATATGTGGTTACAAAAGGTTACGATTATGATAATGATCATTCTTCAGGTGAAAGACATGGTATAGGTCATGCGATTGAGCGTGCTAAGAAAGATTTCGAGGATGAATGGGGTTTCTCTGTAGAAAGACAAGAGTTTGCGGGATACCTAAAAGAAGTACATCCGAAATATTATGATGATGCAAAAAAATTCTTAGCAAGAGCAAAATTTAACTTAGCTGATGAAGTATTAGATACTGCGGAAACTAAATTGCAAGATTTGAAATATGATGTAGATGTTGTTTGTGTTTACGGTGGTGGAAGTATTCAGTTAAAAGAGAATCTTTTTGAAGAACTAAAAGAAATTTGTGATTCCAAAAAGATTAAAATATTATGGATCAACCCTAAAAATGCTACAGAAATGAATGTAAAAGGTATGACAGTATTTAGTTCGATTGCACTTCAAACAGAACAAGTAAATTAGGTGATTATGATGGCGAAACCAAAAGCGATTCAAATTCCTCTGTCAGAAAAAATGCGTCAAAGATGTCCGGAATTATTCGTTTGGATAGATGCTCAGGAAAACCCAAACGAAGCAACAAGAAAGGTTTTAGAACATTTTATCTCATTGTATGGAACAAAAAGCGTTGATAGTGAAGAAGTGAAGCTGGGAATGGCAAAAGACCTTCTTAGTGCAAAAGGGATGCTACAAGGAGATATACCAAGAGGTGTATCTTCCCTAGCGCCTTTAACATACAGAAAACAAGAAGAAGGTAGTTCAATTAAAGAAAACGAAATATCAAATAAAGTCGTTAAAGAAGAAAATAAGACGAATGATGCTATTGAAAAATCGGAAGAAAAGATTGAAGAAGCGACAGTAAATAAACCTATAAAAAGAAATATGGATATAAATAAATGGCTTTAAGGAAAATTTACAATATAGTATTTGTATAAGAAGAAGCAAAAGACAAAATATGCATAAATACAACACGGAGTGCTTACTTTTTAGAGAAGGCACTCTTTTTTATATTTTCATAAAAGAGGTGGGATGATGGAAGCTCCTATAAATAAACAGAAACAGATCCCTAGAATATTAAAATTGGTTTTATGGTTGATAATCCTTTTAAGTTTACTGTTTGTAATTAAATCGTTTATTTTGCAAATCATTGGAATTTTAGTGGTTATGGCTTTTGTTTGCTTAGGTTTTTATTTTCTTGGTCGGTTATTATTTGGAGTACTAGCTTTGGCTCTTGTTATAGGTAGTGTTATATGCGCTGTGGGCTTTTTGGTGTATCTATTTTCTTAGCACAATAACTAAAGAAAAGAGAAGAGGTATCATTTCAGCATCATGATACC
>NZ_CM000745.1:5593551-5598544 GCF_000161455.1 Bacillus pseudomycoides DSM 12442 | reverse complement strand
TCTGAGCCACCAAGCCGTCTACATCGGCAATACGTTCTTCATATGTCATATGATTTAAAATATCCTCAAGGTATGTATCTTTATAGCTGTAGTATTTCTCTTCAAAAGCTTCAACAAGTTTCTGCCAAGATTTTAATGTTACTAGAACTGCATTTGTATCTTGTCCATTTAGACTACGCTGATTACGAATAATAAATGATTGTCCCATCTTTTTCACCTCCTACACATAAATCCAGAAATATATGCCAAAACAATATAAAATATACCAATTATGATTATAGCAAATCGGAATTTGATGAAATGTGCCCCTTTAAGAGAAAAAATAAAAATATGAAACGTGCCTGAATCCCTTGGCGCCCAAGGGATTTGACGTTTCATAAAAAAAAGTTTATGGCCACCATATAGCTATAAGAGATTTCAAACATGAAACGCATATCGAATTTGTAAAAAAGCTTATAATCCTTGATTCTATAAGCGTTTCCATGTTCTTAATGTAAGAGTTGTTGCCATCATATAGCTATAACGTTTCATGTTTTGATATGTTTATCGAACGTGTGAAATTCATATATAAATGTTGTTATATATAGGGTTTGGGGTTGCTTTTTAACAAATAAGTGTTGCCATCATATAGCTATACTCGTTTCATGTTTTTAAAAATTAGTTGCCACCATACCGCTAAAGCGTTTCATGTTTGAAATGAAATTTTTATTTATCGTAAAATGCACTTAAGTCCTTGGTAGATATAGATTTAGGGGGTATCTTTTATTAAAAGATGTTGCCACCATATAGCTATAACATTTCAAGTTTTATATATATCTATAGCCATCATGTAACTATAATGTTGCTATAATAAAGGTCTTTAAATTCTTGAGTATAAAGAATTTCATGATTTTAGATGAAACTTAATATTTTTGTCCTGTAGTTGCCACCATATAGCTATAACGTTTCAAGTTTTATATAGACATGGCCACCATGTAACTATAAGATTGCTATAATAGCAAAGGTCTTGAAATTGTTGAGTATAAAGAATTTCATGCTTTTTAGATAAAACCTAATATTTTTGTTCTGTAGTTGCCATCATATAGCTATATGATGGCAATTGATTTGTGACATAGGAGACAAGCAGAGCTAACCTAAAAAGGATGGTCTTCATCTTTGCTTGCCTAATGACTTTCTTGAATGAAGGGTATGGTGTAAAGTAGTAATTTTACAAATAGACATAGTCTTATATAATTAAAGACAAGAACACGACTGGTTAAGTAGTATTCCAAGTATCGTACGATGAATTTTTATTATACGCAGAAGATTCCGGTAACATTTTAGATTTTGAGCTGTGTTGCCACTATATAGCTAGGATATTTCAAGTTCTATAATATATATCCGGTGGTTATTTTGTTAGGAGGTTTTTCATTTGGAGAAAGTATTAGTGTTGTTTGGTGATGCCCTTTTTCTTGCTGCTCCAATGTATGAAGAGAACAAGCAGCTATGGACAAAGTGGAATAAATATTATGATGAGGTACAAGAAAATCATGACAAATTAGTAACTTCAGCTAATATTTCTCCTTCATTTTCAGCACTTGTTTCCTGGTTAGGCCAGAAACAAGAACAAGGAATTTCATTATTGCACATATATGCAAATTTAGATAAATATAAAAATGAGCTTCGAAATGTACTTGATAAGATAATAGAGCAAGAGTTTGAAGGAATGTCAGAAACAGTTGAAACGACTATCTTATCTAATACAAAAGATAAGAAGGTAAAAGACCAAGAAACGGACATTACTGATGATTACTATCCTGTTAGTAATGACGCAGTATATTATCAACTACGTGATGGTATAGCAAAAAATCAATTTGAAGAAGATGAATTAGGAGCGGTACCTATATTACCATTGGAAACTAAAAGCACAAGTGGAGTTGCTCAGCTTTCATCACATAAAGATGAAGATCTAAGATTAGTAAACACTAATGAAGCAGAAAGATGGTCAATACTAGTAGATGGTGTTATCAGTAATATGGATGATCTTACAGCTGACTGTCTAGATACAATTACGATACAGTGGTTGAATCAAGCGAAGTCTCCAGATGAGTTTATTGATTTCAGTTACGAGAATGTGTTGGATATGTGTAATATGCCAAAAGCAAGAGCAAACGGTATAGAGTATTATCGTGCAGAAGATAAAATCAAAATTGCTCAACGAATTGCTGCTTTAGCAAGTATCTTTATTTATTTAAATGATGATAATGAAGTAGTTGTTTTAAATGATCGTGCAGAAACTGGTAAGCAATTTGAAATGAAACGTGAAGTAATTAAAAGACTCTTCGTTTTAGATTCTGTAGTTCTTTGGAGAGATAAAAATACCAATGATTACGTAGGTATTGAATCTTGTAGAATAAAACCAGGTAGCTTTTTATCGATGTATTTATACGGTTCTAATAGTACAACAGCGTTATTATCTAAAAAAGCATTGGAGTACAATAGTTATCGACACAAATTCCATAAGCGACTAATTCGGTACTTATCCTGGCAGTGGAGAATTCGCCAACAGTACAGCAATTTACAAAGGCCCTATTCGATTGATGGAGAAAAAGGACTATTGTCTGTAATGGGGATTAATATTGCGAAGGGACGTCCACATCGTATTCGTGAGCAATTAGAAAATGTATTAATAGATTTAGAAAAAGAAAAAGTTATTTCACATTGGGCATACAGTGAGGAACTTGATGAATCTAGGATTGGAGAACGGAATTGGTTTAAAAATTACTACTCTAAATTAGGAATCACCATCTTGCCTCCTAAAGAGTTAATGGATAATATCGGTAGTTCGGTAAAGAAAAAGGTGATTGAAGCTCCGGATAAGCAAGAAAATAATTTAACCATCGATACCGTAAAGCATAGTATTGATGGTTCAGAGGATAGGATTAGAGAGAAAATTATGCACCAACATATGCGCAAAAATAGAACAATGCGCGAAATTGCAGATGAGATAGGGTTATCTCCTGCTACGTTATCAAGATTTTGTAATAAGAAAATGAAGCGCATCTCAAATAGCGTCAATAATAAATTAACCAAATGGTATGAAAGGCAAATCATAATTGAGTCTATGTAGGAAAAGGATGATAAAAAGTAAAAAGAACCAAAATGGTTCATTTGAAATGGGAAGCTCCCTTTTATATTGCTTGTACATAGATATTTTAAAGGAGTAAATATAGTTATGGAACAAATTGTGACAGAATATTTTTCTCCAAGTAAACAATATAAAGTTCAAATAATAAAACGAAAAGATGGTTTGTATACAACGGAAGTTTATAGGTGGATGGTGGATTGTGGATATGAATTTTGGAGTTTTATGTCTCAAGGACTGTCTTTGATAGATAGTGAAGAACATGCGCGAAAGGTAGCTTTTGAACAGTTGAAAGAATGTTCTAGAGAAAATCTCAATATAAACGTGTTATAAGATTGAATTAATTGGCTGTTTTCTTAACTATCGTTGCTTATAGAGTTAAAAATAAAGGGGCTATTTCATAGCACCCTTTATTTCAATATGTACTAAATTTTGATCCCTCTCATATACCTCTAATTATTCAATGGAAGTATTAACTATAAAAGAAATAAATTTCATAATATTCAGATAAATATTGAAACATCTCTCTATTCTAGATTAATATTTTGTTTATCTGTTATTATTTTATTATGAGAATATTCCCTTTATTATATTATGGGGTGATGGGAGGATTATATGAACATACAACTAAAGGGAAATGAACGGTTGACGGAGTTATTAAATGAATGGTATTTACAAATTCGTGCGAGAAATAGAGAAAATTCTATACGTCTAAAAAAAGAAATTGAGCAACAACTTCATAATCTTACAGAAGATCAAAATTTACTTTTTTATTATTCTTTGCTTGACTTTAGATATAACTACCTAATTAACAATATGGGGATTTCCAGAAATAGTTTTGACAAAATCGAAAACTTCAACACTCCAAGAGAAGATTTTCTGGCATATTACTACCACTTCTTTAAAGCTATACACTCTAACGCAATTGGAAGCTATAATTTAGCTAAAGAGCATTATGAAAAAGCTGAATCCCTACTAGTACACATTCCTGACGACCTTGAAAAAGCTGAGTTTTATTACAATCTAGCCATTTTCAACTATCATATTTACCAAGCTCTTTTCGCAATAAAGTACGCAAATATAGCCAATGATATCTTTGCTCAGAACTCTGATTGCGAATTAAAAATTGCTTATTGTAAAAATCTTTTAGGATTATCATGTACTCATTTAAAAGAATACGAAATGGCAGAAGAATACTTCATTTCAGCTATTGACTTATTTCGTAAGTTCGGAAATGAAAGAGATATCTTAATTGCTCGTCAGAATCTAGGTTTAATGTATTCCGAGCAAAAACAATTTGACTTAGCAATTCGTTATTTATCTGAAGTAAATGAGAAAATACCAAACAACTATAGAGCACTTCTCATTGAAGCTAAACAACGAATAAAAGTACAAGAAACAGTAATTGCATCCGAGCTTATAAAAAAAGGATTACATATTTGTAATGAGTTAGAGATTTTAGAATACCAACATCATTTTCACATTCTAGATAAATTGTGTAATGAAGAAAAAACAGAAATTTTAGAAAAGGTCGTTTTAGCAGGAATGGAATACTTCAAGAAAGAAGGACTATGGGAGTACATTCAGGAATATTCTGAAATATTGGCCCTAAAGTTCCATAATGATGCACAATTTGAAAAGTCTAGTTCATATTTCCTTTTAACTTATCAAGCAAAAGAAGAAATATTAGAAAGGGAGGTGTTAAAATGAAATTCCTTAAACTAAGTTTAAAAAGGTTTATAGCTGTAGGTATTCTGGCAGCTGGGATTTCTTCTTTTGGATTTAATGCCCAACCAACAGATGTCCAACAAGCTAGCAGTGCTGTAGTAAGTTATGCACACGGTAATACTGGCTGATAATTTTGTTTAG
>NZ_CM000745.1:5589495-5593451 GCF_000161455.1 Bacillus pseudomycoides DSM 12442 | reverse complement strand
AAACTATACATATGGTAAAAAAAGGGCAACTTGTTATACTGGACAAGTCTGTCCAAAATCAAGTGAAGTTCATCCATCAACTATTTGGAATTGCTGCTTAAGACTAGATTTCACTAGGAAACTTTTTGCCTCTTTATATCTTTCCTAAGTATTTGCACCAGAACCCGAAAAAATAAGCAAACCGAACAAGCTAAAGAATAAACGGCCACTATTCGTATGTTGTTACGTGTGGAAAATAATAATAAATTTGTACAAGGAAAGGGGAAAGTTCGAAAGAATATCGAATCCTTTCTCATATCACAATACAATATGGAACAACGTTCAGGAGAATATATATTTTATGTTCCTTACACCACAATTCCAGATTTAGAACAAAAGGTAGGTATCATACAATCTGTCAGTGGCTATATTGATACAATAGAATAGTTATCCTTAATTGACTCAACTTCTTTCAAGATTTTTAGTAGATGAGTATAGCAATTTAAATAGAATCAATGAGCAAGCTGTAAAGAACATATTATACAAAAGAGCATCCTTTAAATGGATGCTCTTTTGCAACTCTTATTTCACATATAGAAAAGCTTCGTTTGCAGTAATATAGTACGTTTTACCTTTGCTATTGTGTACCTTATACTGCGGAGAACCATTTACACTTACCTTTGCATCAATTGCAAATCCTAATCCTGCATCTAAAGTACCAGCAACATCTTTATCCTGCCAAGATGGAGAATCATAGAAACGTAAGTTGGTTACTTTGGACACAATACGTTTTCCTACAATAGATGAATCCACTGTGCTTTTCTTATCGAATTTAACATAAGAAGAATCGTATTTAATCCATTGCTCTCCACCAAGGTTTAACCATCCATCTTTTTCAGCCCACACAATATATGATTCTGGTTTATTTAACTGACGAATAACAGAATAGCTTGCATCAGGACCTTTACGTAAGTTCACATTGTAGCCTTGAATGTACGCTAAACCATCAGTTACAGCAGTAGGCTTTTCTTCTGGTTTAGGTGGTTGCTCAGGAACAGAAACTTCAATATTAGCATTATTGTATGCATGCTTCACATCTGCACGGAATTGAGCTTCTGATACTCCGTGACTCCGTAAATAGTCTAGTGGGTCTTCGTGATCTGTACCGCCAAGATGATACATTACGTCGTTATGCGTCCATAGTCCTTTTTCTACGCTAATACCACGGTCGCGCAAAATCTTTGCAAGCAATTTCACGTATTTATCGTATGAACGTTTGAATTTTTCATAGTCTCGTGTTTCACATAACTCTACATGTACAAATCGTTTATTTGCACCAGGTCCTGCACCATATGCGATGTATTTTGTATTAGCAATCTGAATTATTTCGTTCCAATCGACTGCATAGTGAACGAATGCGTTGCGCCATGTACGAGACTCATACTTTTGAATATTAATAGCCGGTGCTTCTGGAGTTGCTGTACTATGCGCCACAACGCCCTCGTAAGCTCCTACGCCATAACGGTATGGCACTTTAGGTAAATCATCGATAATAAGCGTTCTACCAGCAAAAGCCCCTGTCGCAAAGCTTAACAGGAGCAATAGAGTCATAGATACAGAGAAAGCTAGTTTAATTGATTTTTTCATTAAGCATCTTCTCCTTTTTCTTCGTGGTCTGTCCAAATACCTAGAGCGATTCCAAATAAATAAACAGCCTTTTCCACCTTATCCAAGTTGCCTTCGAATCCGATCATTCCAAAGACTGATAAAATTAATCCAAAGCATGAAAAAAGCGCAACCCATGTTTTCCAGTTGCGCAAACGTTTTAAAATATTTTCTTTTGTAAGTGGCATATTTTAAACACCTCCTTTCAAGAGTAATCCAATAAGTGCTGTTACAATCGCACCAATGATAATCCGGAGAATCCAGGTAGTATTAGCGCTGATTTTATCTAACTGTTTATTAATGTTTATGATGTCTTTTTCGTTGCCTAAAGTACGTGACTCTAAGTTTCGAATATCCTGCTGCATTACTTTTTGTTCGGACTTAATATCTTTTTGATCTGATCTAATTTGTTGGATTTCTTGCTTTAACTCGATAATTTCTTGCATCGTTTCACTCCTTTCAAAATAAAAAAGACCAGCTTATTGCTGCTCTGTAGGTTCGGTTAGTGTTTCTTGTGGGTATTCTCCCAATAAAATATACTCAATTATTTAGTACTAGTTTGTCGTACAGACCCTCTCAAAGGTTCTGGTGCAAATATATGAAGAAGAACGCGGATAATAGTAGATTCCTAGTGAAATCGTATTTTATGCTATAAGTCTAAACACTTGGTGGATGAACTCTGGTCTTACCCCCGTCAAGTGGACAGCTGTAAAAAAAGACTATGCAGCCATCGAGATTCGATATTCAATCGGAGCTCGATGGTTAAGCCTTTTTTGGAATCGTTTGTAGTTGTAATGATAGATGTATGTTTCAATAGCTTGAATGAGTTCTTCCTTTGTTTGATAATAATTAAGATAAAACATTTCAGATTTAAAATGAGAGAAGAATGATTCAATGCAAGCATTGTCATGGCAGTTTCCTTTGCGGGAGTGGCTGCCGATGGCGCCTAGCTGTTGAAGCGTACGGTAATAAGCATGAGATGTATATTGGAATCCTTGATCTGAGTGGATGATGGTTCCATACACATCTCTTTTTTGTGCTGTTAAATCTAACGTTTTTAGGACAAGTTGTAAATCATTACGATGTGAGAGTTTCCAAGCAACGATTTCATTGTTATAAATGTCTTGAACGACCGAGAAATAGAGAAATTTATCTTTGAATGGCAAATAAGTGATATCTGTGACAAGTACCTCATTTGGTTTGCGGTTTCGGAATTGTTGTTCTACTACATTCGGAAAAACCTTTGAGGATTTCCCGTTAAAAAAGCGTCGCTTTTTACGGATGATTGACTGAATTTGAAGTTCTCGCATAAGTCTACATACTTTTTTGTGCTTCACTAAAAATCCAGCCTCTAGTAAGGCAATTTTCATGCGAGGATAACCGTATTCCTTGTGTTTTATGTGAATGGCTTGAATCTGTTCACGCAATGTATGATCCTTTGAAAGGCGTAATTGTCTTTGCGTACATGTTGAGCGCCACTTATAGTAGCTAGATCGATTTAACTGCGCAATGACGATCAGCCAGGTTACTTTGTATCGAGAACGTAGTTCTTCAATAATCTCGTACTTAGCCGTTTGAGCAAGAACACCTCCTATAGATTTGGATACTGCTTTTTTAAATAAGCCACCTGCGCCTTGTAGTATTCCAATTCTTCTTCCACACTATCGAATTTCGTACGAGGACGACCTTTCAAGAGGTTTTTTAAGCCGTTATTGCCGCCGTTGTTTCCCCGCAAGTCTGAAATATCGCCTGTTTCTTGATATCTCCGGACCCAATTCATTAACTGTGTTCTACTTTTCAGCTTATATTTCTTAGCTATAGCTGTTTGGCTACCTTCACCATTTAAATAACTTTTTACAACTTGTATCTTTAATTCATCTGAATAAGTTTGAAATTTATCCCCTTTTTTAACCATAATAAAATCCCCTCCAAGTAAAAGTGTAACATCCATGTTTATTCATAGTCTTTTTACACTGTCTACCTTAAGGGGATAATATCAGTGGTGAGTAGTTCAAGAAGTCTTTAAACAAACTAATCGCTGAACCGCTCCTTTCATTCTCGAATCGAGGCACGAAAACAACTTAGTGTATAGGACAACACTGCCATTTTTCATTTCCGGTCATGCCTTGATTCCAAAATAAAGATCCACTCAAACGAACGACTCTAATCTTTTATTCTTATCTA
The DNA here is from genome assembly GCF_000161455.1 of Bacillus pseudomycoides DSM 12442. Taxonomy (GTDB): domain Bacteria; phylum Bacillota; class Bacilli; order Bacillales; family Bacillaceae_G; genus Bacillus_A; species Bacillus_A pseudomycoides. The sequence continues at coordinate 5,589,623 of NZ_CM000745.1, read as the reverse complement.
ACATCGAAAGTTTGGAGCATTTTAAACTAAAATTAAAAGGCATGAGCCCTTTAAAATATCGGACCCATGCTCAAAAAGCTACTTAAATTTTTTGTCTAACTTTTTGGGTTCAATTCAATAAGAGCCGA
>NZ_CM000745.1:5588911-5589395 GCF_000161455.1 Bacillus pseudomycoides DSM 12442 | reverse complement strand
TAAAAACACAGGGTTTTATCTCTGTGTTTCTTCAAATTTTCTTTTGAATATATGCTTGAGCATGAATAATTTCTTCCTGAAGTTCTTTTAATTCTTCCATAGATCCTGATTCAATACTCATGTAAGTAGNAACTAAACTATCATCATATCCATCTTCTCTACTATATTTTGAATGACCTGTTCAGATTGCTCTTTTTTAGGGTGTTGTATTGCTATTAATACATTTTCTAAATAATTGTTCTTTCTTTGCCGGATATCATTAATAAACTGTTTTGTGATTGAGTTCATTTGTTTTTCCTCCGTTTTGTATATATTTCTATTCTATCATATTTGAATAGAAAATATTGGATTCCCCTAAATTCACATCTGTCTAGTACATCTCCTCAAATATACAAACTAATCCCTTAACGTACAGGGAACCGGATAAAATGTGTCTAAATTATGTCTAAACGTACAATTTTCTTTTTTTGATATGGTGCCCCAT
>NZ_CM000745.1:5586832-5588811 GCF_000161455.1 Bacillus pseudomycoides DSM 12442 | reverse complement strand
CTCTCATTCTTTCTATAGTATCTTGGGTAAAAAGGCTTGTACTGTATTCTATAGAAATATAAAGCTCTCCTTGCTCAGTTTCAGCAATGTCCCAGTTAATATCATATTTTGTATTGTTGTAATCCCAGCTATAGGAATTAAAAGATAATCCTGGTATTTCCAAGTTTCCCATTTCCATATTCTGTAGGTTCAACATTGTATCAAACAGGGGATTCCGACTAAAGTCTCGCTGTAAATTAAGCTTTTCCAAAAGTTCTTCATAAGGATAATCGGCATTTTCATAAGACTGCAGCACCTGTTCTTTTACCTGAAGAAGGAACTCTCGGAATGTAAGTGTTCCTACAGGATGATTTCTAAGAGGGAGAACATTAATAAAAACACCGATTACTTCTTCCAAATCAGCATGCGTTCTTCCAGCAATTGGTGAACCAATGATTATATCTTCCTGCCCAGTATATTTTGAAAGGAGGATATTATAGGCTGCCAGCAGCATCATAAAAAATGTCGACTCTTCTTCAGAAGAAATTTCTTTCAAACGAAGCACCAGTTCATTATTGACCCGAAAACTGAATGTCTTCCCCGAAAACTGTTTAATCGGCGGACGAACAAAATCCGTCGGTAACTCTAAAATTGGCAGCTCCCCAGAAAGTGTATTCAACCAGTACTGTTCTTGTTTTTTCAATGATTCAATCTGACTCTGTTCTTGCTGCCAGACTGCATAATCTTTGTATTGTATTTGTAAGTCATTCAATTTATTTCCTTGATACAATTCTGCAAAATCCTGCAACAGGATATTCGTAGATACACCATCTGAAATAATATGATGCATATCCATCATTAAGATATTACGATCTTCCTTAATCTGCACAACTTTAACGCGAAACAAAGGTGCCTTGCTAAGATCAAAAGGTGTGATAAAACTTTCAATAATATCCGGCATTTCAAATAAATTACCCTTGATTAATTCAAATGGGAATTCAACTTCTTCGCAAATTTCTTGCACAAGCTCTCCTTCTTTGAACAGAAACACTGTCCTGAGTGACTCGTGTCGGCTCATTAAAGAGCAGAATGCCTGATAAATCCGCTCTATATCAAGTTCTCCATTAACTTCAACAATAATCGGAATGTTATAACTTGTCCCACCTTTAGCTTCTTCAAGCTTCTGAGCTGCATACATTCTTTTCTGAGCAAACGACACCGGATAAAACGGCCTTTTAGAAGCTTTTTTAACTGAACGGTATTCTTGTTTGCCAGCAGCAGTAATAAAGGACGCCAGCTTTTCTACAGTTGGCGAAGAAAATATAGCCTTAATAGGAATTTCCGTATCTAGCTGCTTCTGAATCCTAGAGGCAAGGATCATAGCCTTTAGTGAGTGGCCACCAAGTTCAAAGAAGTTGTCGTGAAGGCCGACCGGCTGCACTCTAAGTACCTCTTCAAATATACTTGCAAGCACCTTTTCTGTTTCAGTTACTGGTTCAAAGTATTTCCTCTCTTTCTCTTTGAGAACCTGAGGTTTAGGAAGCTTACTTTTATCCACCTTTCCATTGGCATTGAGTGGTAACTTTTCTAGTTCCACAATAAAAGTAGGCACCATATAATCCGGAAGCTTTTTGGCAATATAATCACGAATTTCTTCGATATTGATTATTCCTTCAGCTGAAATATAAGCACATAAATAAGAATGGCCATTAACATCTTGATAGTCCGTAGCAAAGGCTTTCCGTACAGCAGGGAATTCAAGAAGCTTTGTTTCCACTTCTCCGAGTTCTACCCTATGTCCTCTTATTTTTACTTGTTGGTCAATCCTACCGAGGTACTCAAGGTTTCCATCTGACATCCAGCGGACAAGATCCCCCGTCTTATAGATCTGATCGCCAGGCACGAAGGGATCCTCCACAAAGCGCTCTTCTGTCAAGTCTGGTTGGTTCAGATATCCGTCAGAGATTCCATCTCCTCCGATAACCAATTCGCCAGGTACC
>NZ_CM000745.1:5574339-5586732 GCF_000161455.1 Bacillus pseudomycoides DSM 12442 | reverse complement strand
GAGCTTTCCATATGGAAAGCTTATTGTATTTTTTGCTTAGCGTGTTTTTTTTCCAAAATGCTGGCGGTACCCCATGCCCATCAACTTAAGAAGGGAAATAATGGGGAATACGCCTGGAAAAGGCTCCAAAACGGGTAGAGAAGTAATAGAAAGAATGGAAAATGAAATTCCACCAAAAATCCGTACAACACGTGATGGTGAAATAGAATTTATGGCAAGTGATAATAAATGGTATCCTATAGATCAAGCAGATATGGCTCATTTAACTGATGCAGTTTCATGGTGGAACAGTACAGGTAGATATTATGGAGCGAAGTCCCCAGAGGTTAGAGAATGGATGTTAGACTCCAATAATTATGTATTAGATCATTATAGTTTAAATCGATCCGCAGGTGCAAAGTTAAATGAAACCTACTTGCCACCAAATAAATAATTATTGGGAGGAATTTATATTGGAACTCAACGATCAAGTGTATGACCGAATTGTAAAATTATGTAACGAGGGAAATGCTTTTGTTGAAAAAGGAAAAGATGATAAAGCAATAGAGAGCTATATAGCTGCTCTGGATTTGGTTCCGTTACCGAAGAACAATTGGGAAACAAGTACATGGATTTATACAGCATTAAGAGATACTTATTTTTTAAATTGTGAGTATGAGAAAGCAAAAAGCAATTTTTATAATGCATTAAACTGTCCGGATGGTATTTCAAATCCATTTATTTTACTGAGACTTGGAGAGAGTTTATTCGAGTGTGGGGAGCTTGATAAAGCTAAGGAGTATCTGTTAAGAGCTTACATTTTAGAAGGCTATAAACTCTTTTTTAATGAGGATGATAAGTATTTTGAATTGATAAAGGATATGATTTGAGGAGGATAAATATGGCTATTTTACAATCACCTATAAAAGAAGAATTCGAAAGTCTTTTGGAAAAAAGCAATGAACAATTTAATAATGGTAACTATAATGATTCTATTGTGTTATTAGAAGAGGCATGGGATATAATACCTAATCCTAAAGGTATTTATTGTGAAGAGAGTTACCATTTAGTTAAGGATATTATCTCCACTTGTTTTATGGTAAATGATTTAAAAAAAGCAAAGGAGTGGGCAGATAAAATATTTTTAACTGGATTTGCACGTATAGATTCCGGTGATAAGGAATTTATTGCAGGAAAAGTTGCTTTTGAATTAGGTGATTTAGAAACCGCAAAAGAATTTTTTAGCATTGCCAATAAAAAATCAGAAGGTAGATGTTTTGGGAATCCGAAGAATACTAAGTATCTTAAATTTTTAAAAAGTTAAAGGTTTAGCTGCGTAAAAGGAATTTGAAGATAGATTTAGTGAATTGCAAGCAGATATGATATCCATATGTATGGAATCTATGGAGGATAGAGCCGATAAAGTATATGTTGATACTTCAAGGGAAGAAGGTGTAATATCTAGCAGTTTCTTTTATTTGATCAACAATAAGTATTTAGAATCTCATAAGGTGAAATGATGCGTTGGAGGATGGGGAGAAAAGATATGATGTGTCTACCTAAAGAGGGTTTATAGTATTAAGTATTTATCAGAGTGGAAGCATCAAAGTTGAATACAAGTATGATTTAGTATACACAAATGATGGGGGGATAATATCCTTACAACTGATAGTTGCGTATAACTATATATACATTTTTGATGTATATATCTTTCTGTAAGAATGCTATATTCTTCTCTATTTACATATACTTATATTTTAACTAACTTATTATGATGAATGTGACTTTACCTATAAAATTGCCGCTAAAAGAAGCATATCTTTGCCGGGGATTAATTATTAATCCATAAGTTTGCCGTGAATGCTGTTGGTTCGTAATAAAGTTTGATTAAAAGCATGCTACAAAATTGATTTTTCAACAGAAGAAACCCAAACATTTCGAAAAAATTTTGATCAAAATGCTTGGGTTATTTGTTGCTAGTGAATAATTTTTTATAAAAAAGTTTAATCATTTCTCTATTTCTCTATTTCATGTCGTGGGTTTTCATTTTATCCAATTCTTTTTGTATCTTCTTATGAAAATACTTTCTACCTAGTTTCCATTCTATACATAAGAAAAGCATTCCTAATAATAGATAAAGGATAAAACCAATAGTACTTTCAATACGATTCGTTATAAACAACCATGTCAGAAATACAATATGTACTACTGGTAAAATTGCCCCCCAATAGATATTGTTTCTATTTGATAAGAAAAATTGAACAGCTAAAATACCAGCATAAATAAGAACCATTATTCCCCATCTCTTTCTTGTTTATATTTTTCAATAATCAATTTTGCATCTTCTACACTTATCCGATCATCAATCGACAGGCTCTTGATAAATTTAATAAATTCCTCGTTTTCTACAGCATCATTCATTTTTATTTTATCGATTAATCGATCAAGTTTAAGTCTTACTGTTGGGTATGATACCTCATAAACCTTTGCAATCTCTTTTAAAGAACCCGAATGAAGTACTAAGTTTTTAACAAACTCTAAATCCTCATTTTCCAAGGCTAAAATCCAGTTTGGAATATTGTTAATATCCACAGCTTTGTCCTCCATTTACTTTTATTAACATTAGTTTAACATATTTTTAAATAATATTAATAAAAAATTGAACTTTATTAAAAATAATTTTTATGATTTGTTTAATTAATTTATAGAATAAAAAGAACCCATTTGAATTAAGTTACTCGAGTGGGTATTACTTCACAATCTGGCCCTTTAGTGGAGTAACTTTATTGCTACTCAACAATTCCTTAATCCGCCTTTCAGTTCAGATTTTCTTTTCACTATAAAAACATCCCTTTAGATAAACATGTCCAAAGGGACAAAACATCGCGTCTTTTTTATAAACACCATGACTTTATTTAAAAGCGACATTAAAAATATTCTTCAAATCCTGGAAGCATAAGTTTGCCGTTCTGGCAAACTTATAGTTCATATCACATATCGCTTTAATAATAGGCTCAGTTAACGTTTAATGTTGATTTTCATGTTAAGATTGAAGTATGTAACAACATGTCGCTACAAAAAGAACGGAGGAAATACGGTGAAAATGCATCTTCAAGAAAGTTTATATGTTGAGTTGAAAAATGCAATTCGTTGTCATTATAATGAACTTATAACTAGGTGCGGTGTTGACACAATATATGGGTACTCCATATTAACAGACGATTGTGTCAATAGCATTGGACCAGTGGCTAATAAAGAAAGACTGATCAAAGTTAATAAATCGGACCCTTTATACAATTATTATAGATATGGAGCTGTTGAGTGGAGCGAATGGGACGATTTCGGAATGTTTGATGAAGTGAACAAAATTATTAAGAAATATCATGAAACCGTCGAAGATGACTTTAACATGCGGGTAAATACACTGTTGAAAGAATCGTTAAATGTGTTAATGGAACTTGAATCAGAAGGATTGTTTGGAGACAGAAATGATAATCGATTTATTGTCATTTGTGTAACTGATTCATCGAGCGAAATCATGATTGAATCAGCTCGATTGCTTAATACATTAAAGATATACGAAGAATATGCTTCAGAATTTGCATAAGAATGAATATAAGTAAAACTGCTCTCTATAAGAGGCGGTTTTCTTTTGTTCGAAAGTCAACAATTAATATTAACAGAGCCTAATAATAAAATAATATCCTTTTCTTTCCACTTACTATTTTACAATAAATCAAAATATATTGCATTGAAATTGGTACAAGAGAAATTATGTTATTTATGTAATATTATATTTTTGTGAAGCATAACTTTGCCGCAAATAAAAAGAACCATAACCTTGCCGAAACGGCAAAGTTATGGTTCAAATCACAATGAAGATATTAATGTAAAATTATTTATACAAAATAAATAAACGAATTCTTTAGGAAGAGAAAATGACATGCCTGTTTTCTTAATTCGCATAATTTTCAAAAATTAGAACATGAAATGTTATCATTTGTTATATAATGGAATCAAGCCATATGTAAGATGGTTTCCCCGTTATGAATAATGAGATATTTTGTGTGTCCCGTGTATTCGCTGTAATCTAAAAAAGAACTTGTAGTTATTCCTACAAGTTCTTTTTGTTTTTCTGATTGAACATGAACCAAGACTTCGAAACACCCATTTTAAATAAAGGGATTTTTCATGCTTGCTACCTTATTTGTTCACTTACGTTTAACATTTTTTTATAATAAAAGATAGGAATAATTTCTATATATTAGGAGTGATTGCATGTTTCTTACCGATAAACCTATTTCTCGCAAAGAGGATGATCTAATTCAACGTAGTGGATATTTTATCTTTTCACTCTAGTGATTATTACCAAGCTGAAAAGAAAGAGAGCAATAAAAGAAAATATCAACAAATTGTTGATAAAACTTGCTCAGCATACTCGTTTGATATCGATAAATTTATCATAACCTTATTCCCTCAGATGAGTAATCTCTTGAAAAATATTTCCTATGGACCCGATTTTTTAAGTCAATGGAATATGCAAAAAAGGCTATGTACAGCTGATCACTTCCCAATCTACTTTAAGCTTGGTTTGACATCGGATGAAGTCTCGAAAAAAGAAATCGAGACCATGTTAGAACAATTAAAAGACTTAAGTGACTTCACTACGTACTTGGATACGTTATTAGAGAAAAATAAGGTTATTCGTTTTCTCACTCGTTTAGAAGATTATACACAATCTATTGAAAGTGAAAAGGCAGCATTTATTATGAAAGGACTATTAACGTACAGTGGTAAGTTTCCTGAAGCAAAAGGGGGATTATTTGACTTTTCAACTGAAACAAGAGTAAATCGTATTCTTTTTCAGCTATATAAATCAAGAAGTACACAAGAAGAAAGGTTCCAATTGGTGAATGATGTGATACAGCATAATCCTGTACAAATGGGAGTACTAGTGTCCTTTTTCCGATCAATTGGTAAATTGAACGGTGCGTATTTCAAAGAAGAACAGGATATTATCATAACGGAACATGTTTCGCCAACTCAGTTCCAAATGCTAGAAAAAGAAATGTGTGGCAAAATCGAAGAGTGGATCACGAACCCAGATTACCCCAAAAATACTGAGCTCCCTAACGTATTATTTCGCTGGCGGGAATTTGATCCGACAGCAAAAGACAAGATCACTACATTCTTAGAACAAGAAATGGCGGAAGATACAGGGTTAATCCAAATTTTAAAGTGTTTTGAAACATATTCTTTACAGGAGTCTGCTGGTTCTATCGGTGTTACAAAAAAATACCGTATTCATTTAGAAAGCCTGAAAGAACTCTTAGGTAAAAGCATAGATTCTTATATTGACCGTATTCAGCACATCCATCTGCATAAAAATGAGTATTCATATACGGAAAACCAACTCTGTACTATAAATTTAGCCATTAAATCCATTTCGCAAGAAGCCGTTGAGTCAATTTAATTTTTTATATGAAAGATAATAACTAAATTTAATTTTGCTTTTTCTAAAACCAGCTGTTAATTTCTTAACAGCTGGTTTTATTGTAGTGGAATAACACAGGTAGAAAATAATAAAACCCCTTCAAAAGGTACACCTTTTGATACTATCGAAATTACATGAAATATCAGTTCCAAAACCTCAAAAATCCATTTTTGAAACGTTTCTAAAATACGGACACCTTTTGCAACTAATTTGTTATAATATGTATTATAAAACATCAAGAGAAGGAGATTCTGATACCTTGAATAACAGAAAATTCGGATACATCCGTGTAAGTAGTAAAGATCAAAACGAAGGTAGACAGCTAGAAGCAATGAAGCAAGTTGGTATTGATGAAAGAGATATTTTCATTGATAAACAATCTGGTAAAGATTTTAATCGTCAAAAATATCAACTTGTAAAAATGATGTTACGGGAAGGAGATATTTTGTATGTACAATCATTAGATCGTTTTGGGAGAAACAAAGAAGCGATTTTAAATGAATTGAAGGATATCACTAAAAATATTAAAGCCCACATCATTGTAATTGATATGCCTTTATTAGATACAACTAAGTACCAGGACAACTTAGGAAATCTCATTACTGACCTAGTACTTCAAATTCTTTCGTGGCTCGCTGAAGAAGAGCGATCAAAGATAAAAGTTCGACAACAAGAAGGAATACATCTGGCTAAGAAACAAGGAAAACATCTCGGAAGACCGAAGGCAGAAATTACAGATGAATTTATCACTGCTTATAACACTTGGAAAACAGGTACGATAACCGCTGTTGAGGCAATGAAACAAGCGAATCTAACAAAAGCTACATTTTACCGACTTGTGAAGAGGCATGAAAATAAAACATAAAAAAATCGAGGGGGAAATAGACCAAAATATACCATTGCAACAAGGTATATTTTCTTTAAAAACTTAGGTGTTATCAACCAATCAGGAAGGGGGTGGAGAAAGTGCCTATAAGGAAGGATATAGGAGAAATTCAAAAATTCGCCCAAGCCAAGGGGGGAGTCTGCTTATCCAAAAGATACATTAATAATAAGCAAAAGTTATTTTTTAAGTGTAAGGAAGGTCATATCTTTCAAAAATGTTTGAACGATTTAAAATCGTATGATAGCTGGTGTCCATTCTGTGCTAAAGTCAGAAAATTAACTCCTGGATATGTGGAACAGATACTCAAAGATCTGAAAGAAGAAAAAGTGAGTCTTTCGCAAAAATTACCCAAAAGCACAACACGTAATCGACTGTCGATTAAAGATATGTGTAAACTTGCTCAACTAAATAATGGTAAGTGTTTATCAGAAACTTATATAAATATTATGACGCCTCTAGAGTGGGAGTGCCGAAAAGGACACAGGTTTGAAGCAACACCTAATAATGTTAAAAATTTTAATACATGGTGTCCGTATTGTAGTAATCAAAAAGTATGTGATGATAACTGCTTAGCAACTGTTTATCCTGATATTGCGACAGAATGGCATCCGACATTAAATGGAGAGCTAACACCATATGAAGTAGTGTTTGGTTCATCAAAACGCGTATGGTGGCAATGCCGATTTGATGAAAGCCACACATGGCAAACAAGAGTAGTAGATCGGTTAAATCGAGGATGTCTAAGATGTTGGAAAGGGCAAAAGACATCTTTTCCAGAACAGGCAATTCATTTTTACTTGAAACAAGCGATGGAAGACACTGAAAATAAATTTTACCATGAAGCCTTTAAAGATAAAAAACAAGAAATAGACATCTATATTCCGTCTGTTCAATTTGCTGTGGAATATGATGGAAGACCTTTTCATGATAGAAAAAGACAACAGGAAAATGATGAACAGAAAAATTACGTTCTAAAAGAAGAGGGAGTCAAACTAATCCGAGTACGTTCTGATGGATTACCAATTATACAGTTACATGAAGCATTATTATTGACTCATTATTATTCGCAGGGGCGTTATTATTCATCGTTAGATGGAGTGATTCTCGAAATTTTTATTTCTTTGGATTTACATCTTCAAAAACAATATCCATCAATTTATAAAAAGAAGAAGGACATAATTCGAAAAGTCATGCAATCTATTTCTTCGTATAATGATCGGTTAGAAATCTTGAGTCAGTACCGTACTAATAAAAAAGAAAAAAGTTTAAAAGTGTTATTTCCAAAAATTGCAGCAGAATGGCATCCGACATTAAATAGTGTGGTAGGTCCAGAACATATTTCTGCTAATTCTCACAAAGTTGTATGGTGGCAATGTGAGCGAGGACATGAGTGGGAAGCGCCTGTGAAACAACGAAAAAATGGAGGGAGAGATTGTCCGATTTGCAACTCCATTTTCACAACACACCCCGATATAGCGGCGCAATGGCATCCAAAATTAAATAAAGAAGCCCTTCCATACGGTATTACATATGGATCAGATGTTCAAGCTTGGTGGATTTGTTCATGCGGATATGAATGGAAAGAGGAAATAGCTAAAAGAACAGGAAGAAAAGACAAAGGTTGTCCAGTTTGCCGAAACAAAATCTTAAATCAATTATCTTCATTACAGGGTAAATATCCAGAAATCGCGGCAGAATGGCATCCGACATTAAATGGAGATTTAACACCAAATGATGTTTTACCAAACTCCAAAGAATCTGTGTATTGGATGTGTCGAAACAATACAGAGCACGTATGGAAAACGAGTATTGCTTATCGAGTGAATAGAAAAACAACTTGTATATATTGTGCAGGTACAAGAACATACTTTGAAAATGGATTTGCTTCTCAATATCCTAAACTTATAGATGAATGGTGTTATGAACAAAACAAGGGAATTGATCCTGATGATCCATTCTTAAAACCTATGGAAAAAGTATGGTGGCGCTGTAAAAGGAAACAGAACCATATCTGGGATATGCCCGTTTGGTATCGTATAAGAGGAGAAGGCTGTCCTTATTGTGCCAAAAAACGCGTGTTGCCAGAAGAGAGCTTTGCAGCCCTACATCCAAAATTGCTCTCAGAGCTACATTCAAAATTGAATGAGGGAGTAGACCCATGGCAGTTGGCACCTAAATCAGGGAAAAAAGTGACATGGCAGTGCAAGAAGGATGAACGGCATATCTGGGAAATGGGAATTAATAGACGTACTCATCATGGTGAGGGCTGTCCGTACTGCTCAAAGACACGCGTGTTACCAGAGGAAAGCTTTGGTAATCACTATCCACATTTAGCAAAGCAATGGCATCCTACAAAAAATAAAAGAGACCCTTACGGATATACTCCTAATTCAAAAATGGTTGTATGGTGGTTCTGTGAAGAATGTAAACATGAGTGGAAAGAGGCAATGGTAAAACGTACAACTATAAAAAAACAGAAACCTTGTTGTGGTAAATAATAAAGTTAGATTCTAAAAAATATCCAATATTGGCATAGGGTTTGCTGAAGCTGTTTTTACAAAAGCACTTAAACATTTAGATTCATTACGGATCAATAATCCTGGATTATACAAGAGATTAGAAGAGGATACAAGTCTTTAGGATAAGAGAAAAGTTGATTCTAAAGATGTAGAACAATATCAACTAACAGAAAGCTTCCAATTCCCCTGCCCCGTATTAGATGAAAATAATGGAATCTGCACGGTATACAATAAAAGACCTATGGTTTGTAGAATCTTTGGCACTACTCATAATTCTTTTTTACTTATGATAAGCAGTCTTCAATCAGCAGTTTGTGAAAACATCCCTAGTATTCATACCAATGCATTACAAACACCTGAAATTGAATCTTCAGACTCAAAAGTAAATAGTATGCTTAAAACAACATACCTAGGACAAGAAATGTTTGTAAGAGAGTATCCAACCGTCTATTGGTTCAAGATATATCACAATAAGAACAAGAAAAAAGGAAAGCCTGTTTATTCTTCTTTAGTTCCTTCTTTTTTTCATAAGAAACTAGGAACTATTACAATTGCTGAATTGATGCCCTAATAGGCGTCTCAACACATCCTCATCAAATTAACAAAACACAATATCCACTAAAATGAAAAAATACGCTATTTTTTTCTAAATACTATGGATAGGCTGGCTAGTATTATTAATGAAAGAAGGAATAAAATGACTGTAATTACAATTGAAGATACTTATCAAGAATTATTGTTAGGCAAGCGAATGCGATTTCCTCAATATACATGGGAATTAGTTAAATTCTTTCTGCCCCCAAATGGTACAAGAAAAGAATGGATTATCACAAGAAAAGCAATGTTTAAATGATTTGGAGAGCCAAAATCTAAAGTTGAATAAAATAATCACTCAAATTTTGCGTTTAGGAAAAAAGCGGGTGCTCAGATTCGTTTGTATGATGAGATAGGGGACGAATTAATGCAATTATATTCAATTCAGCTAAGTGATTATAAAGAAGAAGATAGAGCGTTATAAGTGATTTTGGTTAAATCTGTAGGTATTATATTTTATTTTTCATAAAAATAAATGTAAAATTCTACATACCGTATTTATATTAAAAAACAAATTAACCGAATTTAGGGGTTTCCTTGCTTTTTGTTTGGAGTGCTGGCTCGTCGTGTGGGGACGAAACCCCACGTACTAAACGTATCAAAATTTTGAGTAAGAACTATTTTTGAACGAATGATCTAAGCGGTTCGGCTCGTATAATTGCTAGTCCAAGTCGAGAACAATTGCTTTGCTTTTTGTCCTTCGGCTTGGCGAAAAAAGCGAATCGAGCCGAAAAAAGTTTGGCAAGGATTGTTTTTTACTGCAGTAACGAAGTGGAGCAGTAAAAAACCAAAAATACTACCTGTTCCTTGCGGAACTTTTAGCTTTTTCAGGTTTAGGGTTTTAAAGCCCGCCCACCGCCATTAAGGGGTAGCGTCCCGAAAATGCGGATTTACAACGTTAAGTTGTTTATAGTATTAAAAATGAATAACTTAACAACGATAAGGATTTTAAGACAAGTCATACGAGATAGTCGCAAACCTTATTTGAAGCAAAATCAGTTAAGTATCAATAGAGTAAACCCTATTGATACAGGGATTTCTACCTTGACGTTGTAAATCCGCAAAATCCTGATGCTACCCCATATAGTATCTGTTTCTAAAGCATTTCTATTATGAGAACAGAAACGATGTGCGTTTTCAAAGTTTTTTTTCACTACTAGATTCTCCCTTTTTTTGTTTTTGCTTTTATATTTTATAATGAATATTGTATTCGTAGAGAGTTTACATAATGTCCTATTATAAGAAGTTAGATATTCCCATAGTCCCCATGATACTAACATTCTGTGCATGACTTAAGATCTATCCTTCTATTTTACTTTCTAGTAATTCTTTTATATATTGCGTTTAGATGTTCAGGTGTTAAACTATTTGTATATTATCTAAATATCCATCTAAACAGAAAAACAAGGAAACCCTTGTTTTTCTGTTCAGATGTTTAGATGTTTAGAAGGATGGTGATCTGAACAGTGCAACAAAAAGACTGGTTATCAGCTGAAGAAGTAGCCAGGGAAATAAAAGTATCAGCTATGACTATAAAACGAAACTGTCAAACCTACAGTAGTTTTTTAAATTTCCAACAAGGTGAAAAGAACAAGTATTTAATTCATCAAGAATGTATACCTGTTTTTCAATTTATAGCTAAAATGAGAAATAAAAGAAACCTCCAAACAAAACAAATTATTGAGCTCCTCAGTAAAGAAGGATTACCTGAATATATAGACATTGAACCTATCCAAATAACTAAACAACAACCTGAACAGATCCAAGTAGGAGAAGGAGTTGTAGCCATTCAGGAATTGGATAGAATTGTTGCTGAAAGAGTATCTGAACTGCTAAAAAAACATGAAGAAAATTTAAAGGAATGGTTAACTGAACAGCAAAAACAACAACAGGATTTTCAAAAAATTAATGAACGTGATCAAAACCTAATGGCTATGATCCGTGAAAACCAGGAGACTAAAAAATTGATTGCAGCCACCCAACAAAAAAAGTGGTGGCAATTTTGGAAATAGAAAAAGCCTTGCTTATATGCAGGGCTTTTTTATACAGAATTCTATACAGATTTTTGTACTAATAGGGTAATTTTTCCTAAATCCCCGAAAAGGGGGAATAAGATTGATTCATTATAAATTTATATGTTATTTCAAAAAGTACACTTTATGACAATGCTGAAAATCTAGACTATTTCATTTCAAAAATACAACTTAATAATGTTTGAAACATGTCGTACCCCTTATTAACAATACAAAGAAAGGGAACCTGCTACATCCTTATATGCAATATTGCATATAAGGATGTATTGATAAAGCATAAGCGCTTACTATAATATAGATCACATCGTAGCAACAACAAAAGGAGGTGAAATCATATGGCAATCGCAATGGCAGCTTTAAAATTTATCGGTGGGATCCTTCCACTCGTACAAGAACTTTTAAAAGCAGTAATGTAAGTTCGTTATTCAGCAATTATTTATACAAATGATCTGTAGTATAGCGAAGATGAATCAAGGTCCAGATGAGAGGAGGTGAAATCATATGGCAATCGCAATGGCAGCTTTAAAATTTATCGGTGGGATCCTTCCACTCGTACAAGAACTTTTAAAAGCAGTAATGTAAGTTCGTTATTCAGCAATTATTTATACAAATGATCTGTAGTATAGCGAAGATGAATTAAGGTACAGATGAGAGGAGGAAATCATATGGCAATCGCAATGGCAGTTTTAAAATTTATCGGTGGGATCTTTCCACTCGTACAAGAACTTTTAAAAGCAGTAATGTAAGTTCGTTATTCAGCAATTATTTATACAAATGATCTGTGTAGCGAAGATGAATCAAGGTCCAGATGAGAGGAGGTGAAATCATATGGCAATCGCAACGGCAGTTTTAAAATTTATCGGTGGGATCTTTCCACTCGTACAAGAA
>NZ_CM000745.1:5570329-5574239 GCF_000161455.1 Bacillus pseudomycoides DSM 12442 | reverse complement strand
AGGCATGTATAGTGACCCCATATAGACGTCTGTAAATTTTGAAAACAACATTTACAGACGTATTTTTTTATAGTTTTATACGTGTCTATAAAAGTATACCTTTACAAACAGTTTGTTTTTTTATGAAAAAAGTAAACATGTACCTAAAGGTATTTATTATTTTTGAACGTTCATAAAATATATTTTTGATATTTTGGAACGCTACTTTTTTGTGGGTTCATGTAGTTGCTAAAGGTGTACTTTTTGACATAGCTAAAAAAATAAAAGCACCTCGATTCTCAACGAGGTGCTTTAGTAATTCCTCTTCTTTTTTATATGTTATACACGTACTGCTGTACCGCTTACAGCAACCATTAACATTCCGTCACGTACGACTTCGTAATCTACATCAATACCAACAATTGCATTTGCTCCTTTTTCCTTCGCAAGAGTTAGCATTTCTTCCATTGCAATATCACGTGCTTCTTTTAATTTACTTTCATATGCACCAGAACGGCCACCAACAACGTCACGAACAGAAGCAAATAGATCGCGTACGATATTTGCACCCATAATTGCCTCACCGTTTACAATATCAATATACTCAATAATTTCTTTTCCTTGAATAACAGAAGTTGTTGTTACAATCATGATTGACACTCTCCTATATATTTTTATCGTTTACCTATATTGAAATTACATTTTAAAAACTTATAGGTGTCTAGTAATATTACTGCCAGCTTGGTAAAACTTCACAAAATTAGTTCATATCTTTTTAATAGATTTTTTCCAAAGAATAGCACTTATCAATAATAATATAACACCAATTAAACCTAAAATAGATATTTTAGAACCCGTATTTGGTAATACACCATTTTTGTTCGTCATTTGCTTTACCGTGGGGTCTATAGGTTTATTTTCAGTATTGGAAGACTTATTACTTGTTTTGTTGTTATCTGATTCATTGTTACTTGGTTCATTGTTACTTGGTTCATTGTTACCTGATTCATTGTTACTTGGTTCATTGTTACTTGATTCATTGTTACTTGGTTCGTTGTTACTTGGTTCATTGTTACCTGATTCATTGTTACTTGGTTCATTGTTACTTGATTCATTGTTACTTGATTCATTGCTACTTGATTCATTGTTACTTGATCCATTGTTATTATTTCTAGTTATCCCTAAATCGAATGTTAAATTGTCATTTGAAAAAGCCATATCATCTGTTACCCCAGCCTCATTTACATTAGAGTCAACCGTTACATCTTGTCCACTTTGTTTTAGTGTAAAGACATAACCGGACGGTGCCTCTACTTGTACACGGTATATGCTTTCTGTTAACCCATCAAACAAGTAGTTTCCTTCTTTATCTGTTTTTATTTCTTTTAATACATTCCCTTCCTTATCTAGCAGTAGAACACGAACGCCCTCTATTCCTTTTTCACCTTGATCTTGAATGCCATTTCGGTTACTATCTTCCCATACTCGGTCACCTAACTTGAGGAGTGGAACTTGCACTGTTACTTTATTACTTTCTTTTTCTTTACCATTCCATTGTACTTTTGCTGTATTTGAAACGGTTCTTTTTTCATAATTAGAGAGGTCCACTTCGTCTTTCAGTTTGCCTGTAACCTTCATGAAAACATTGTTTCCGGCTACTTCTGTAATCTTGTCTTTCGCAAAATTAAATTCTACTTTACCTGTTGCCTTATCTATTTTGATTTCACCATAGCCACTGATGTCTGTTCCTTTTTCATCTTCTACCGTTACTTTCTCTATATCAATCACATTTTCGATATCATCATAAATACGTAACGCTTCATATCCAGCTACCTCTGCCGGAAGTGTCACCTTCACATTATATATAAAGTCTTCGTTTTTCTTCTGTAATGTAACATCTGTTTTATCCTTTTCATCAGTGTCACTTACTTGGTTTGTAATTGTTGGTTCCTCGACTTTCACCTTAATAGGTTTAGAATCGGTGGCTTCCCAAATAGGCGCGGTTATAATTGGATCATTTAATGCTTCTACTTTTTGTCTTGTTTCCGGTGTAGCCACAAGCCCCCATTTATCAAAGAATGGAAGTAAATTTTGTTTTGCCACCTTGGATGTATTGTAAATAAAACCTTGTATTTTCTCTTCATTATTTTTAGGGAGTTCTTCTTTAGAAAGCGAACGATACTCTTGATGTAGTTTAGGATAGAATTCTTCCCCAAATGCTAAGTCTAGCTGCCAAAACATTGCTAATTTCACAAAAAGATCATCTATTTTATTGTAGTCTTTTTCTGACTGAGGCTTATTTAAATAATTGAATGCTTTTTCATATGTTCCCTTCTCTAATCTCGATTTACTTCCAAAGGCCCGTTGAACAGACATACTGTAAATGTTTACAGTAACCTCTCCTAATCCATCCCATGTCCAAGGAGTTTGTTGCCTCTGATGACCAGCTTCATGCCAAGGCCCCCATCCGTCTTTGATAAAATCATTGACATCTAATACATGTTGAATCGCATCTCCAACATATGCTGTTCTACTAGAATACGAATACATATAATAATCTTTAGAATGATTATCCTCTACGAAGTGCACATAATGCTTGTCTGCTTCTTTCTCAGATAACCCTGAAACTCGATCTTGAATTCTAATAGATTCATCCATTTTTTTTAAGAGTTGTACAGGGTCTGTATTAGAACCTATTAAATATTTTTTTACTCTTTCAGGACTTGCAGTGATGAGTACTCGTTCTCCTTTTAACTCAACTGCATGTGCATTAGGATATGTATCTAGCATGTTTACTAAATCTTGTTGCGTATGTTTACCTAATTCAAAAAACGGAGTAGGTGATCCTCCTGCTGTTATTTCAGCTCGAACTGTACCACCTTGTTGAGGATTATAGAAATAAATCATCCCACCGTTTGGAGATTCAATTGTATTTTCCCCTGGTTTTAAGGTAAACGACTTTATTAACGAATCTTGATTCCAAGCGGCATCGTATGAGAATGTCCCTATGTAAGCTTGAATATTCTGTGTCCCTTCTACAAGAATCGTTATTTTTTCATTTGGACTTGCATATAACCCAGTTGGTTCATATGGACTAAATCTAAACTGACGTCTATCCTTATCTTTGATTTGATCTACATTCCCTTTACCCATAACTTGAAAAACATGCTTGGTGGATACTTGTTTTTTTACGGTTTTTTCTTGTGTTTCAGCTGAAACTTTTGTTATCCAAGTCATTTCTCCTATAAAGGGAAAAGTAAGTACATTCACAGCTATAAAGGCTTTTATTGCTATCTCCTTATTTCTTTTTTTGATATTTTGTTTCATTTTGTGTCACAAACCTTCCTTTAGTTTGATAAATTTAATATTTTAACAACATGTCTAAATAGTTCTGTATTTTACTATAATTCATAAATGAGATCTAACGTAAGTACATCATTCACATGACCCAAATTTTTTAATACTCAAATGGAAAGATAGACATTAAATCCACCTCTTCAGTTTCTTCTTTAGAATTCGTTACGACCTCGTTATGTTCAAAAGACATACTCGTTAGTATTGCAAAGGCTACTAAATTTGCTAAAAAAATTTTTTGCATCTTCTTCTCTCCCCACATGTATTCCTATTAAATATAGCCAGGGAAAATATTTAATAGGAATAAAAATACTTATTTTATCATTTGAAGTAAACAAATAATTGTAACAAGGGAAACCCCCTCATTTTTTGAGGGGGCTCCATCACTTCGCTTTGCTTGTCCACTTACTGTTAACCTATATCGCAATATATTTCTTATTTATTTAGCTATTGTTCTTGCTATTGTTTGCTTACTGTCTCTTACAATCGAAGGATCTGTAACAACTGAACCGTCTGTTCTCTTTACTGTATATTTTGTTACCAGTTGATATGCTGTAAATCCTGTGTTTTTACCAGA
>NZ_CM000745.1:5569791-5570229 GCF_000161455.1 Bacillus pseudomycoides DSM 12442 | reverse complement strand
GTATTGGAAGCTGCTGTACAAAAGAAAGATAAAGCAGAGTTAAAAGAGGGCCTAAATGATCTAATCACTACAATTAATACAAATTCAAAAGAAGTTACAGAAGTAATTAAGATGTTACAAGACTTTAAAGCAAAACTGTATGACAATTCTACAGGGTTTAAAAATAATGTTGGTGGCCCAGATGGGCAAGGTGGATTAACGGCACTATTAGCCGGAAATAATGCCCTGATTCCACAACTGCAAGCTGAAATTGAGAAGCTACATTCTACTCAGACAGAGCATTTTAACAATGTATTAGCATGGTCAATTGGTGGTGGATTAGGAGCATTCATTTTAGTTGCTGCAGCCATTGCAGGAGGAGTAGTAATTGTTGTGACTGGCGGTACAGCAACACCAGCTGTTGTTGGTGGCCTTGCAGCTCTTGGTGCAGCTGGTATT
>NZ_CM000745.1:5568928-5569691 GCF_000161455.1 Bacillus pseudomycoides DSM 12442 | reverse complement strand
TTGGATAGGTGGTTGCTTGCTGTTTCACACTAACCACACAGCTATCATCTCTACCAGTGACAAAAGGTCAACATTGAATTTGTAATCATCTTCATAATTATTATTTTTACAAACGCTATTCTGTCCTAACAAACGGTAAATCCCTCTTTTTTTACATGTATGTTAACCCCAGAAATTACTTCTTTTCCTTGAATAACATTGGGGTGCCACCGTAATTCCAAAAACCCAAAAAATTATTTTTTAGAGTAAGTTGGGGGTTTTTGAACCAGAAAGGTATATGTTTAACTATAAAAAATATGACAAAATTTATCCGTTCTTCCTTTTTGCCTACTTGCTAAATTCAGCAAGTAAAATATTTTTAAAGTTAGCTTTACCCATACTGTTCAAATTGACGGCCAACGTATGCTTGCCTCCAAGTGTACCCCCAACAAGAGTAACAAACCCTGGAATGCTACCTGTGTGTCCCCATATCGAGACACCGTTTGGAAGCTTAGTTTCATAGATTCCAAGACCATATCCGCTGATTTCAGCACTTCCTGTAGGAACTGTAGTAAGCATTTGTTTTAATTGCTGTTCCTTCAGTAATTTGCCACTGAGTAAGTAAGAGAAGAATTTGTTTAAGTCGTCAGCAGTAGAGATCATATCTCCAGCCGAGCTAGCTATACTTGGGTTATAATAAGTAACGTCTTTTAGCTCACTTGCTCCGTCTGGTTGGACATATCCACGGGCATGGTTGGTGCCTGGAATAACGCTTGAATTGCCC
>NZ_CM000745.1:5568289-5568828 GCF_000161455.1 Bacillus pseudomycoides DSM 12442 | reverse complement strand
ACCTTCTACTAAGCACCTCCATCCAGATTATGCGCACGTATCAAGCTCAAATTAAAGAGATTGAGAAAGGTATAGAAAGTTTGATGTCATCGCTACCTCAAACGCTTGAAAGCATTCCAGGTATAGGTCCTGTATTCGCAGCCGGTATTGTGGCTGAAATTGGTCAAATTGAACGCTTTACCGATGAAACACGAATGCCAAATACGCAGGTCTATTCTGGAAGAAATATCAGTCTGGTCGCTTTACTGCAGAAAACACGTCATTAACACGATCAGGGAATCAGTATCTACGTTATTACTTAGTTGAAGCCGCCAACTCTGTAAGGCGTCATGCCCNTGAATATCGTGACTATTATGCGAAAAAATCTGCCGAAGTACCTAAGCATAAGCACAAACGAGCCCTCGCATTAACCGCAAGAAAATTTGTTCGTTTGGTGGATGCGCTACTACGCAACAACCAAATTTACACGCCCGGAAGGAGCGTTGATAGATGATGTCTACTGACATTCTTCCTTCTTCTATATTCCATTAATTTACAAA
>NZ_CM000745.1:5567935-5568189 GCF_000161455.1 Bacillus pseudomycoides DSM 12442 | reverse complement strand
GTTTGAATAAGACCAGCCCTTTCCTGGGACAAAGTCTGGGGGAAGAGAAATCCCCATCTTTACGAATTCTTCAGCCGTATACGTTTTTTTTGTATCCATAATATCAAAGTCTTTTGACTTTATGTAGTCAGCGATACCACTTGTATGATTCAATATCTGCCGGATAGTAATCTGGTTACCATCATATCCGTTTCCTTGAATGACACCAGGCAACCATTTTTCGATGGAGTCGTCTAGATTCAAGCGGTTCTCTT
>NZ_CM000745.1:5567543-5567835 GCF_000161455.1 Bacillus pseudomycoides DSM 12442 | reverse complement strand
ATAGGTATTACTACCATAATGGGTATTGTATGAAAAAAATATTTTATGAAAGCAAGTGAAGAAAAATGAATAATAAATTAATTCAACGTAAATGGGCATTAGTTGTAGCAATTTTGTTTACAATATCATCTATTATGCAGCTAGCAGGAGGAGATATTAAGGGCGGTCCTTATGGAAAGGGACAGTTATTGGCATATTTTTTAATCCCAATATTATTTTATGTTTTGGCATTTAAAAAGAAGAAAGAAAAATAACTTCAAGACAATCTGAACTAGTGGCTTATAGTCGCTAG
>NZ_CM000745.1:5567234-5567443 GCF_000161455.1 Bacillus pseudomycoides DSM 12442 | reverse complement strand
TCAAGATAATTTGGGAAATCTCATTACAGACTTAGTACTTCAAATTCTTTCTTGGCTTGCTGAAGAAGAGCGATCAAAGATAAAAGTTCGTCAACAAGAAGGAATACATCTGGCTAAAAAACAAGGAAAACATCTTGGAAGACCGAAGACAGAAATTACAGATGAATTTATCACTGCTTATAACGCTTGGAAAACAGGTGCAATAACCG
>NZ_CM000745.1:5558419-5567134 GCF_000161455.1 Bacillus pseudomycoides DSM 12442 | reverse complement strand
AAATAAACAACAATTTGATAAAATTGTGAAGCCGAAACTACACTTGGATTATGATGAATTTATATCGGCAGAACTAGAAATACAGCTAGATTCACCTAATGAACCTAATGAAATTGTAGATATGAGTTTGGATATCAATTATAAAAAGAAAGTTCAGAATCAGCTATTATCCTATCGAGAAAATTACACTGTAGGTTTTGCACATAAGCAAGATAATGATAAAAATGGAAAAAAGGAGTATTTAGATTATAAAAATAAATTTAATGAGGGGGGAGAGTAGGAATGACTAAAATCCGTTCTGATGTAGGGAAAACAGAGTTAGCCAGCGAGGGTGTTTATGATTCTGATTCTGAAGTGTATAAGATTAGTACAGAAGAAGGAAAGTTAAAATTAGCGGGTAAAGGAATTTATAGCTATGATGAGGGGGAAATGTCTGAAAAAGAATTATTAAGTAAGTATAATGCTAAAGAACTAGATGTTGGTGTTAGCAGGCCCAGCAATCCAAAAATGGGTTTTGGAGCTTATGCTTTGCAAGATGATACTACAGGAGAAATAGTCATCTCCTTTGTTGGGACACAGCCGTCCAAAGATGATTTTGGTGACATAAGAACGGATGGTGCACTAGGTCTATATAACGCGTTTCATCTCAATTTAACCCCAGATCAAGTAGAACAAGCTAATAAATTTTATGAACAAGTAAGAAAAGATCACCCAGGTGTTAAAATTACCATAATTGGTCATTCATTGGGTGGGGGGCTTGCAAATGATGTAGCAGTTCGTCATCGTGAGGATAACATTGAGGTATTGACATTAAATCCTGCTCCTCTTCCTGGAGCCGATGTGAAAAAATATGGTCATGGATTTGACATGGAAAATATCAGGAATGTGATCAATGAGAAGGATCCACTTCATCTAGGTGCGAGGCTGGCGGACATGGTCATACCGGGAAAAATATTTATAATGCGTAACGGTGAGGGACATTCCGAAGCTTTTAAGACATCAGAGTTTGATAACGATAGGAAACTTATTCGGTTTCAACAGCCTGCTGATTTTAATGATACAGGTTTGGATAATGAACTAGCCATTCTGGAACTTTGTAAGAGTACTGGTGTTTTATATGAAGGACTTACTGGAAACAAATCCAATAAATTCATAGAAGGAGTAATAAATTCTTCTATAACAAGGTCTCCTGTTATTTTTGGTCTTCTAATGGCGGTGGATGCACCGTTTTTGTATTCTCAGACGAAAAGTATGTTATCGACAGCACAAGCAGCTACCATTCAGTTTTATGAAGACGTAGTAAATGAGATTAGTAAGAAAGTAGATGCAGCAATAGACTTGATTGAAACAAAATTAGCTAAATGTAAAGAAAAGGTATTAGAAGTACTAGAGAGTGTATTTAATGCAGCTGTAGACTTTTTAGCAGGAAGTGTCGTTGTGTATTTAGCAGCAACTGAAATTTTAGAGATTGCCAAGGAAGTAGCGGGTTCTTATGTGCAGGATTTACTAGATATGTTTAAAGGGGATTTTCACATAGATACAAATGTTACTGCAATTGTAGCAGAGCATATTTTAACTCATCGACACTCATTGCTTCACCTCTTTATGAATGATGGTAGTAGAGGAATAAACCGTTCATTGTTAGGTGAAATCTCAAAAGATGTAAAAGAGCTATCAAAAGATTTAAAACAATTAAACGAAGATGTTTCAGAAGCAATTTCCTCTATGGTGGCAAAAGATGAGGAATTAGGTGCGGTTGCATATTATTAAAATTTGATATTGATAGAATGGAAGAAGGGGTAATGAATATGGATTTACATATGATAATGTCTAGAGTTCATAGTACATTTTCAGCTAACGGTGGACGAGATCAAATTATAAACGTGGTCATGCAACTTGAAAAAGCAGCATCAGCTTTAACGAGTGATATTCGAAGCTTAGAGAGTAGTATCGACAGCAATTTGCAAGGGAAAACACGTGATGCCTTTATTGATCGAATTCGTGCACTTGAAAAAAAGAGACAAAAAATAGAAGAGAAAATCGTAGTATTAAAAGGGACGGTTAATTAATATGAAAGATTATATGGATAAAGTATTACCTTTAGGTAGTGTAGTGAGAGTAAGTTTTGAGGAAGAGGAAGAGGAAGATGTAGATTATGTAATTACTACAAGAGGTCTTTTGTTAGATGATAATACTTTCTATGATTATGGAGGAGTATTATATCCAGTAGGCTTGACAGCAGAAACATATAAACTATTTAATCACTCTGACATTGTTGAAGTGAAATTTGAAGGATACCGAAATAAAATTGAAAGTCAATTTGCGGCTAAGTTTAAAATATGGCGGAATGAGTTTGTTGAAAAGGTAATAGAGAAAAATAAAAGAGAGCAACAAGATCAAGCGGTAGAAACACAAGAGCAACAATAAAGTAAAAGGGAAATAAGCTTTCCTCTTCCTATATGGAAAGAGGAAAGCTTATTTTGATTGTGGGAAAAGATGGCTTTGAATATACTACACAACCAGGAATCATTTCTTACGTAAGGAAGGGGTATTAGGGGTTATATGAAAAGAATGAAAAATGTAATATTGTTAGTGTTATGTTTCTTATTTTTGAGTGGCTGTATTAATAATAATGAAGAACAGGTTAAAAAATATATAAAAGAAAAACATGGAATCGATGTTGTTGTAACAGATTGGGGCGCTATGCATGAAGGGAATATGGGACATACATACCATACTGTTCAAGCAAAAAACAACAAAAATATTCAATTTAGAGTAGAGGTAGATGGCTTCTTATATTCAAAAATAAAAGGTGATGAATACCAATACGGAAAAAACACATATGAGGAATATAAGAAATTTAAACCAATTTTAAAAGAAATTAAAAAATTGGGCTACGAGGAATTTGAAAAAGAAAATGTTCTTCAGTATATAGTTGATTATCATGAAGACAAACCAACTGATGATTTGTTATTAACTTTAAAAACGAGTAACAAGATTGATTATAGTCAATTTGAATCAGCAGAATTAGATCGTTTATATGCTCTATTCCAACTCATTCAGAAGAGTAATAAAAAGATAACAGAACTTGAAATTAAAGATCATAATGGTGAATATATAGGTCTCCCTTTTGAAAACGTACAAAAAGTTATAACGAAAGAAGAACTATTACTAAAAATGAAAAACACTTTAGATAATTATTGGACATATTTGATTCAAACTCAAACAAAAGTAGGTGACAGATTGAAAGAAATTCAAAACGACGATTTTGTAATTGAAGGTATTACTTGTCCACATCCGAAAGACGGGGAGTGTCCGAAGTATAAGGTGACTTTAGTTTTTAAGGACAGTAAGATGCAATATAAAAACAAGCCTCCTGTAATTGAGGATCTGACAAAGGTGGTCACTATCCTTAGAGAAGAACTATATAATGAAAAATTTGACATATTTTTAACCAACAAGGATGGAACAAGATATTCACTCTGGCTATCATCAGAAACAATCAAAAAAAGTAATAACATCGAAGAACTTATAAAATAACGGTCTTCTAAAGAATAAATCTAAAGCACTTTTTACGTTTATTATTTGGTGTGAAAGCATGATATCAGTTTGTAAAATGAATCATTTGTATTAAGAGTGTAAGAGCATGTTTTAATCGTTTTTTTCAAAATATGCTCTTTCTTTTTATGCACTTGCTAAGATCAGTTAACAATAAGTTAAGTAGGTATATTATTATGTAGATGTTGGTAGACTTTAATGACTTTTTCTCTTGATAAATTGACTTCTTTAAACATTGCTTCATCGCAATTTTAAGTTTTTCTAGCATCAAATACTTCATCTGAAATTTCAGCTGTTTTATCTGTATTACCACATGGGAATTTTACGTATATCATATACCTTTTTCATGTGCACCATTTGAAAATGAGAAGTAAACTAAAAGCGGGTATCGTCACTATACCATTAAACGACCAAAGTGTCTTCAATATTAAATACGTGAGTAGCAAAACATCTTTAGGAAAAGACGAAGTGTATGACTATCAAAAAGGAAGCATTATGAAACTAAAAATGCCAAGAGTAACGAACGAGGTGACGGTATGAAAAAAAGAGTAAAAATGGGTTTCATAAGTGTATTACTAGGAACATGTTTAACGCTTACAGGATGCAAGGTTGCGCATAAGGATATTGCCAAAGCACTGGATGAAGGTGATATGAAGACTGTGATGGCTGCAAGTGATGATGGGTATGCGCATGTGACATAAAGAGGTATATACAGTGCGTACGAGGAAAAAGAAGATGGAGAGCACAGTAAAACAATCCGTCAAACAGAATTTCAAAGTATTATTAATGACAAATTAAAAATACAATATGATGAATATAGTGGGGCGACAATTGTGCTTCATCTTGACGCCGCAAAAAATCCAAAGCAGATATTGCAAGTAAGTGTTGATATAAACTACAAGAAAAAGAATGATGAGGGAAATTTAGTAAGATATGCATTACAGATAACAACATATTTTAATAGAAAACAAGATAACAATAAAGACGTGTACTATTTGATGAAATTGTTTGGCCATACATCACAAGGGTAAACGTTACGATACATTGGAATTGAAGCGGATGAAATTCGGAAAACGATGGAAGATTTTACACTATAAGAACTAGGGGAATGCTAACTGATTTGATACCCACTGAAAGGAAAGATTATACGTGAAATACGTTGAATTTGAAACCCTAAAAAATTACGAATCGCCAACAGTTTATTTTTGTGAGCATGATATAAAACATAGTTGCCTGGTTGCTATGTAACGGTATTGCTATAATAGTAACTTCTTTAACAATCTAATGAGAAGTATTAAATTCCCTACACCGCTATACTTATGCTTAAATAAATATATATTATTGGAGATGTTGAAGTATGAGAATTATTAATAAACATATCACTCTCGATGAAATAGAGATAATAAGAAACTCATTAGATAAATTGCATGAATACCATAACAGTAAATCAAAATTTTTTTCTGGTGATTATCCAAGAATTACATTTGAGGAACGTATTGAAGAATATAAAAAAAATTCAAAGTATGGAGAATACAGAATTGAATTATTGATTGAGTCAGAAACAGACAATATATTAGGATTTTGTATAGCATATAGTAAAAAAGTAAGCGGGAAGATTGAGGTTCTATTTGTTGATGAAAAATATCGAAGAAACGGATTGGGTTTGAAATTAATGAATAGTGCAGTGGAATGGTTTAAAGAAAAACAAATATATGAAATTGAATTAACAGTAGTGTACGGGAATGAAGCTGTATCGTTTTATCAGAAGTTGGGATTCTATCCACGTTCAATTATTATGACAACTAAATCATAACGATATTATGAGAATATTTTTTTGTTCAACTAAAGGGCACTCTAATGAAATAAAGATTACAGGAATGATCAAATTTCTTTATAAAAGAATGATTCAATCGAATATATTAAGAGCTTGTTTTGATCATTCTTTTTTCAAAACAAGCTTTTTCTATTTACGCTTTTATCAATTTTTATAGGGTTTATTTAATCAAAACTTATTTCAAGTCTACAATAACGAAAAGTCAGGGACATATTTTACATATTAAATATGTCCCTGACTTTGATTTTATTGACTTTAGCCTCTACAACCTAAATATAAAAATGACTAATATGTGAAGTATCTTTATTTTTTGGCTGTGTTAAACAATTATGCTGATAATTATAAAAATAAGAAAATCAAAATTCGATCCATTTACAGTAGTTATTACTAACTGAACACCCGTTTCGCTAATGGAATATCCGTATTAAAAAATTTCGAGTAGTCTTGTAAATGATAATCAGCAACATCACCTTGACTTTGAAACATGCACGTTGCAATTCCTAATTCTTTTGCAGGTAATAAATCTAACTCCCGGTCTCCAATAACTAGATCGATTCCGTGTTTTGTATGTAAATGAATGTATGCTAATGGATTAGGTTTACGAGGGAAACCATCATCAATTGTAACCATATCCACAAAGTATTTATCCCATCCATAGTATTTTAAGATGGCTAAAACTCCGTCCCTATGCTTGTGTGTCATAATTACATTTTTATTTGCAAATTTTAAGATTTCTTCTACACCATCAAATGGTTTCATATCTTTTGGAGATAATGTTTTCTTTAATCTTTTTATCTCTTCTTCTTGATCCCTGGAAATGTTATAGTAATCAATTGCATGCGAATACGAAATTTTTAGCTTTTCATAAATTTCCTGTTTATCTACTGCTTCTCCCAGTACCAAAGAGAGTATGTTTGTATACGCAGGATACGTATCAAACAAAGTTCCATCAAAATCCCATAAAATGTTCAATTAGACCACCCTTTTATAATTATATCAATATAAATTCGTCAAACTAGCGTAAACTCCTCCTTTAGATTATCTAAAGGAGTGTATTTATAGTGAAAAGGAAAAGAACATCTGAAATTGAAAGAACGATTAAGGAACTGTTGAGTGACAATAAGTTGTTCCGTTAAAGGGCCAGATTGTAGAGAAATGGATTTACTAAATCATATAATTTATTGTAAACTGAATTCACACGATTATTTAAACGATTTATTATAAAACAAATATTTATATATACTTAAACCATTATGAGTAAAAACAATAAGGGGGGAACTAACATGACAAAGGGAAATAAAATCAACAATAAAGAGGAGTTGTCACTAGAACAACGTGAAGAATTACTCAGAGCATTGAAAGCCCGTTTTGAGAAAAACATGAACCGCCATAAAGGTCTTGAATGGGCTAAAGTCCAAGCAAAGCTGGATGCTAATACTGAAAAACTGTGGTCGCTCAATGAAATGGAAAGAACTGGCGGCGAACCGGATGTTGTTGGTCATGATAAAGAGAAGGACGAATACATTTTTTATGATTGTTCAGCGGAAAGTCCTAAAGGTCGAAGAAGTGTTTGTTACGATCGTGAAGGGTTAGAGTCAAGAAAAAAACATAAACCAGAAAATAACGCTATTGATATGGCAACTGCCATGGGCATTGAACTATTAACGGAAGAACAATATCGGACGTTGCAGAATCTTGAAAATTTCGATATGAAAACGTCGAGTTGGGTGCAAACACCCTCTGATATTAGAGAACTCGGCGGTGCCCTTTTTTGCGATTGTCGCTTCGGGCACGTCTTCGTGTATCACAATGGAGCAGAATCCTACTATGCCGCCAGGGGTTTTCGTGGCTCGCTAAGGGTCTAAATTTTGCACAGACAGCTAAAATTGAATTTGAGAACGGATCTCACCTAAGGAAAAGTTTTCATTTCATTCTTCAACTATCGGGCGCGATTGTGGAGCAACATAGATAGGAAATGATCAAACTTTTTTATAAAAGAATGAACCAACTGAAAATAGTAAGAGCGTGTTTTGAACAATCTTTTTTTCAAAACACGCTCTTTTCTATGAACATTTATCAAGGTTATTAGTATCAATTTGATCAAACTTTATTTTAAAGCAACAGCCGATCTCGGATTAAAAGGGAACAATCGTATTGTAATTCAAGCGAAAATATATGGTGTGAAAAATCGAGTTGGTATTCGTGCTGTACAGGAGATTTATGCAGCAAAAGCCTATTACAAGGCTCATGAGGCGTGGGTTGTCACGAACAGCGTATATACAAAGCAGGCGAAAGGATTAGGTGAAGCATGTCATGTAAAACTAATAGATCGTATAGAGCTTCAAAAATTGATTAACAAAGTAAATCCAGAGTATTCGGCTGAAGATGTGTATCGTGGTGTAGATCCTGCAGAAAGGAAATGCCCGTCATGTAAAAATCATTTAGTGGTACGAAATTCAAATAAAACTGGAAACAAGTTCTTTGGATGTTCTCAATATCCTACATGTACACATAAAGAACCAATTAATAAGTGAGCTGTGATGAAAATCCAGCTCTTTTGTTATTTTCATGAATATATTTTTAAAAGCCCTATTCTTATTTGAAAATGACTTCTCAGATTTGTTTGTACTACGTTTTTGACGGATTGGTAATGCAATAGGTCTTAAATAATGGATGATTGGATTTTTGGGGGAATAATAGGTTTAAATTTGATATGCAGATTTTTAAGTGAAATAAAAAAGGGCAGTCGCTAATTGCGACCTAGCCCTTTCTCTACGATCTGTCGAATTGCTTCATTTCGATTTTTTAGCTTATTTTCACGCCAAAAACTCTCTATTCGTCTTTATTTAGAGTTGCAGTTTCGTTTTCTGATGAATCTATTTTTATTCCGTTAGATAGCTTTTGAGCTGAATCTTGCATTTGCTCTTGGGACTTACTAGGAGTATTCAGAGCATCTGACGGCATGTTGTTGACTTGAAGACTTACTAAATCTTTTTTATCCATGGTATATAGCTCCTTCTTTAATTTAAATTTAGATGTAATGTAATTACTTGGATATTTTACATCTTTAGATCGATTTATATACAAGAGATATATTGAGAAATCACGTAACTATATTGTGGCTTGTGAGTTTTTGGAACATTATGTTTTTCATGTATAGAGAAAGCCTGTTACAATGAGAAAATGACATAGGGTATGAAATAGAGAGCTATAGAATATATAAGACCTGTGGTGTGATGTCAAGTAATGATTCTAGTAATTTAAACACTTAATTTGTTATTTCAGCTTAAAAAAGGCAATACGAAACTAGACCATTAATAATT
>NZ_CM000745.1:5558084-5558319 GCF_000161455.1 Bacillus pseudomycoides DSM 12442 | reverse complement strand
GGTAGGAATGTATTCGACAATTCAAGCGGTTCAATAATCCGATTTTCAATCTCTTCCGCATAGCTGTTCCCGGTTACTTTTTCAATAAGGATACCCAGTAATACGTATCCTGTGTCTGAATAAGACCAGCCCTTTCCTGGGGCAAAGTCTGGAGGCAGAGAAAGCCCAATCTTCACTATTTCTTCAGCGGTATATGTTTTTTTGGTATTCATCATATCAGCGTCTTTTGACCTTA
>NZ_CM000745.1:5557714-5557984 GCF_000161455.1 Bacillus pseudomycoides DSM 12442 | reverse complement strand
AAAATGACTTTAGTGAACAAAATATGGTAAGTGTACCTAACCCCTACGTATATCAGACATTACAATCAGTAATTGGTAAACTTGTGGTTATTGAAACTGTAAGAGGTAATGTAAGAGGCAAGTTAAAGGATGTGAAACCAGATCATTTGCTCATTGAAGATACGGTACCGTATATTGTACGTATTCAACAAATTGTATGGATTATGCCAAAACAATGATCAAATTACATCTAATTTGATTTATAACAGATTGGCGTCATAGACGATCAAA
>NZ_CM000745.1:5548253-5557614 GCF_000161455.1 Bacillus pseudomycoides DSM 12442 | reverse complement strand
GATATACAACCAAAATTACACAACATATCACTTCTTTCGAATGGTACAATTAGGAAAAAGGGGGAGAAGTAATGCAAAATCTAGAAATAAAAGAGATTAAACTACTTGATAAAGATATTGAAGAGCTTTCTGAACTTTTGAAAACTGTAGTAGATGATGGAGCGTCAATAGGTTTTTTACCTCCACTGGAACAAGAAGAATCGACAAAGTATTGGCAAACTGTTTTAGCACCAGAGGTGATATTGTTTATTGCCAAAATAAACAATAAAGTGGCAGGCAGTGTTCAATTGCATTTAATTACAAAGCCGAATGGAATCCACAGAGCTGAAATTTGCAAGTTAATGACTCATCCTAGCTTTAGACGTAACGGTATTGGACGTTCACTTATGCAAAAAGCAGAAGAAAGAGCAAAACAAGAAAGTAGGTCTCTTTTAGTATTAGATACTAGAGAAGGAGATCCTTCCAATAGATTGTACAAGTCATTAGACTATCAAGAATCCGGCAAAATACCGGGGTATGCAATTTCTCCGAATGGTGAATTTGATGCAACGGTTATTTATTATAAATTTATTTAGTTTTTTATTTGAAAAGAGAGATAGTTTTTAAACAACATTATTGGTATTTATTTCTGTGATGAATATTTGCAAGTAAGTTCCGTAAATAAATATTTAATATAGGAGATGGGAAAATGTTATTTTTCGAAGGGGAAAACATAAAAAATATTTTACTTCAATCTTGGTCGATAGAATCAAGTTCTAAGTGGACTTTAAACAATCCTGCAATGGGACAATGTGGTGTAACAGCACTAGTGATAAATGATTTGTATGGAGGAGAAATATTAAAGACAGAACTTGAAGAAGGATGGCATTTTTATAATGAAATCAATGAAAAACGTTATGATTTTACAGAAAGTCAATTTCCTAGTTCTATCGAATATATGGATGTTCCTTCTAATAGAGAAGAAGCTTTTGCAGATACAAATGACAAACAATATAATTATTTAAAGCAAAGAGTAAACGAAAAAATAACAAATGAATAGTAATTACCTTCCTTCGAATATTTTTATTCGTAGTTTTTTTTAATGTTATTCTTCGTATTCCAATTCTTTTTTTAGTTTAGCTGTTTTTTCTTTCAAAACTTTGAGTTAAATATTTAACTTCCGCTTTCGAGAATTATGTAAAGGAGCTGTCCATATGGGCAGCTTATTGTATTTTTTGCTTAGCGTGTTTTTTTCTAAAATGCTGGCGGTACCCCATCGCCATCAACCTAAGAAAACAGGTCACCCCCCATAACGAAAATTTTACCTTTTTACAGTTATTTATGAGAATTCGACTCATCTTTTTCGTTTTTGGGACAATTAATCCCTTAAGTTGATAGATATGTAATGATACCTACACTGTAACTGAAAAGTAACAATAATTACATTAATGGATATTTTGTTTCGTTAAATTAAAAAATATTACATTTTTGTTACAAAAACTATTGATTATATTTAAATATTATAATATAATTCTGTTTGTGGAAATAAAAACTAAAATTACACATTATTTGGGGGATATAGAAAATGAAGAAAGCTATTTTACCAATTTTGATGTCTACAATGTTTATCGTTCCTGCAGTATCACATGCAGAAAAACAAGATAATATGAAGCAGGACGCTCCAAAAGCAGAACAGACAATGCAACAAAGTGGTTGGGTAAAAGACGGAGAAACATGGTATTTCTATGATCAAAAGGGTATGAAGAAAACAGGATGGCTACAAGATGGAGGAAAATGGTACTACTTTGATGCAAGCGGAAAAATGAAAATGGGCTATATTGAAGATGAAAATGGAGCTTACTTATTAGGAACAGACGGTGCACTGTATACAAATACGGGATGGGTTCAATATGAGGGAGATTGGTATTACATTCTCGAAGGCGGAAATCTACACATGGGCTATCTTAAATATAATGATAAAACATATTATTTAGATGGATTTAGTAAAGGGAAAATGCGAACAGGTTGGATAGGAGAATTCCTACAAGGTAATTATTTCCTTCCTGATGGCTCAATGGTAACGGGTTGGAATTTAATTAATAATCAGTGGCATTATTTCAAAGATAACGGAGGTGCTTATAATGGCTGGTTAAGTTATCAAGGAAGCTGGTATTACTTTGTTGGTGCTAAGATGCAAACAAGTTGGGTACAAGATAAGGATAATTGGTACTATATGAATGCAGATGGCACAATGAAAACAGGTTGGGTACAAGATAATGGAAATTGGTACTATTTACAATCTAATGGTGCAATGGCAGTAGGAAAACATTTCATTGATGGTAAATGGTATTCATTCAAAGATAATGGCGTTATGATGTAACAAAGGGTTTTTTATTGAATAAATGACATCAGATATCTATTTTAAGATATTTCTATAATGAAAAAAGACACCTGTGAGGGTGTTTTTTTTCATCCCTCTGATTAATCTAGGAAGAATAACTTTTATAACAATAATGGGTAGTAAGTACTCTTAAGTTGATGGCGATGTGGTGCTACCCCACGTCCATCAACTTAAGAAAAATAAACGCCCCAAAACGAAAAAAATAAGCGGACTTCTGAAAATAACTATCTGTAGAGAAAGAAAATTTTTATTTAGGGGGTATATTAAAACCTTAGCTTGATAGCGATGTGGGGCGGGACCCATGCCCATCAACCTAAGATTAAGTAAAAGTCCGTTCAACTAGATTTTTTCTGTTTTCTAAAGAGGTGATATCAGCTATCTAAAAATCTGCATACCAAATAAACCCTAACGGGTTTCATTTTTTTAATTAAGCTACATGATTATGAGTAACGAAACAAGTGTATATGACACCCAATATATCAAAGACTGTTTTCTTCTCATATCGATGAGATTTCCTTCCGTTTTTCTGCAAAAAATTAAACAAACGAAGCAAGATTTTTGATAGTTCTTGAGTATCTTTTTGTAGAGCTTGATAAAGAAGTAGAAAGTAATCTTTAATAATATAAACCGCTTTATATTCACTCAGCTCTCGTTTCTTCTTGGTGAGGAGTAATTGACGCATTTGAAACATGGTGGAGGAACAAAGAAGGATACTAATTAATTGTCCATATAAATGACATTCTAACCGTTCTAATTTTACAGAATTACAATGATGAATACGAAAAAATGATTTCCATGTTTTAAATATCAATTCAATTTGCCATCGTAAGGAGTAAAAATCGTATACTTGTTCCCTTGGTAGGTATTCCGAAGGGATATTCGTAATGTAGAAGTTGATTGCACTAAGTCGCTTACTGCGTTCTTTATAGGTGATTTGCTTCTTGTGCTCTTTAGATGCTAAGTCCTTTTGTCTACGTTTCATTTGCGTTTCAGTTAATTTATACAGAATAAGTCTTGCAGGAAGTTTTTGATACATTCCAATATAAATCTCAGGAATCTCATATGTTTCACCAGACTGTAATTGGTCAATAAATTGCTCCATATCTAGTTGGACGTACTCAGAGTGTTTTTTTATTGTTCCATTTTGAAAGTATTCAGGCTCTCTATTCTTCTGATATATACGAGTATTGAGCTTTAATCGAGAAATAAAATAAGCACCACACTCGTCTATCGTATGCAGATCTTTCAAATCAAAATATCCTAAATCACGTATACATACATCGTGCGGTTGAAGAGACGTTAAGCAAGTAGAACCATAATTTTTATCATTGTGCTTTCCAGACCCTACATGAACATGTAAAAACTGACCACTAAGTAAATCGTACTCTAGTTGAATTTTCACACCAGCACTATGACCACTACCTCCTGAACCTTGATATGTAGAAGCAAATTTATCTGGAATCTGAAAATGTGTAGAATCCAATACACGAATACTGCGAAAATGGTTTGTATATAAAGTTGAAATCTTACTAGATGTACAGAGTTGTTGGTGGAGTAAATAGGTTAATATTTGTTGTAAAAACTGCACAGCCTGAGAATTAAATCGTTGATTGAGTCCTTCTGGACTCATAGAAATACCTGTATTCGTTTCTAAGCGACTACATAATTGTGTCAATGAAGTATGAGCTATATTTTGGCTTAACCAAACACATAGAGCCACTAAATCTTGAGCACGGTATTTACTTTTTCTTTGAACAAATCCTATCTCTCTAGCTAACTGTTCTAAAACATGTGGTGACATATATCGTTGTAATTCTTTAGAAAACAATTCTAGTTCATCTAAAATCGATAAATTCATACAAAAACGCCATCCTTTCGTGTATGTGGTTAACAAAAGAATAGCGTTTTTTTACATATAAGGAATAGTCTAAATTGCTACCTGAATAATAAAGACAAAACATTTTTAGATTCTTGTACATTTTTTATTTGGTTCCAAGATCCTCTATGAATTAATCACAATAAAATTTTCACTTCACATAGTTCATATTAGATGGTGTAAGGAATTTTTTAATCTGCAGTTTCTGTAGTAATTTCCATCCCATAAACCCAACTAAGAGGCCAACCAAATGAAAAATAATACTAGTAGTGTCAAAAGTACCTACTAACATGACAATATACAACAACTCAATGCTTAAAGTTAATTTAACAAAGAGCATAAAAGCTGCTTTAGAAGAGCGGAACCTATGAAATAGAATAGGAATTAAAAATCCCAATGGAATCAATAAGATAATTGGTTTAACTGCATGAGCTATCCAATAACCAGGTATGTTATATAGAAAAAGGGTATAGAAAGGTGTAATATCAATAAAAGTGCGAAGCAACCACATTACATCATGATTTCTTGAAAATTGCTCAATAATCCTAAGAAACCACTCACGACCAACGCTATTTCCTAAGTACTGATACCAAATAAAGAATAATATATAAGGAACAAATAGAGACCATGCAGAACGCTTTATGAATTTTTCATATGGAAAAATAGATTTTTGAAGCTCCCCTCCAATAGAATCTGGTTCTCCAAAATGTTGTATCGCCAATTGTTTTGCTTGCTCTATAGACATTCCTTGTTTAACATACTCTTCCTTTAAACTAATAAGATGATCAAGTAATTCTATAGCTAGTTCCTCACGGGCTGACCTATCTAGATTAGTCTTTTTTACAATACATTCTATGTAATTTTCAAACTCTTTCATGCGAATTCTCCTTTCCGACAAGCTTGAATAAGTGCAGTGATTTGTCCCCAATAATCCAGCTTCTTCTCTAGTTCCTGCTTTCCAGCCTTAGTAATACGGTAAAATTTCCTTTTCATTCCACTTTCTGATTCTCCCCAGTATGATTCAATCAAATTTTTTTGCTCCATTCGTTTGAGTGCTGGATATAGTGTGCCTTGACTCATATGGTAAACGTCATTGCTTTGTACTTTAAGTTTTTGAATGATTTCATAACCGTAAGTATCATGGTGAGAAATTATAGAGAGTACAAGTATATCAATGCTTCCCTTCATCATTTCTTTGTCCATTTTTTCACCTCCTAAAACATATCGTAACACGACATATGTCGTAAAACAACATATGAAGATAGAAAATAACATCTTTCATTATGAAAGATGTTATTAAGATCCTAGCTGTATAAATTTTTCTTTTTACTTGTTTTGGATAAATACACTTATCTTAAGTTGATAGTTCCTCAAAACGAAGAAAATTTTCGTTTTGGGGTATTTGTTTTTCTTAGCTTGATGGTGATGGGGGCGGGACCCCTTATAAGTGATATTCAAATGACTAAACGAGGTAAATATCTCAGAATTTTTCTATTTATTTTACCAAGTAAAGTAATATTTTATCTGAATATTCTTTACGTTATTGAATTTAAATGGGTTATAATGCAAATTAAGAGTTGAGTTACCCAATAAGTCTGTAAAAATGGAGGTTATATTGATGATTTCAAAAAACGAACTAAATTTTAGTCTCTTGGCAGAAACACAATTAGCTTCTCCAATGTTTAAACAGAAAGCATACGATATTTACAAAGAACTACGTGCCTTTCAACCTGTTTATCCTTTATCTCTATGCGAACAAGGACAAGGGTGGCTTATTACGAGATATGAAGATGCTATGGCTTTATTAAAAGATGCAAGATTAATGAAAAATTTTGAGAATGTATTTAGTAAAAAAGAGGACGTTAAAGTTCCTTTTTCGCTAGAAAATAGGGAGCTTTTAAGAAATCATATGTTAAACTCAGATCCCCCCGACCATCACCGTCTACGGTCACTTGTTCAAAAAGCATTTACTCCTCAGATGATTTTGCAACTTGAATGTCGAATTCAACATATCGCTGATGCTCTATTAAATAAAGTTGAACACACTCATTCAATAAATCTTGTAAACGATTATGCCTTTCCCTTACCCATTATGGTAATTAGTGAAATGTTAGGAATTCCTCTTGAAGATCAGCATAAATTTAGAATTTGGTCACAGGCGATCATTGATACTCCACTTCGACTAGAAGATGTTCAAAAAAATAATCAAAAATTAGAAGAATTCGCTGAATATATACAGTATTTAGTTTATAAAAAAAGAAAAAATCCTACAGACGATTTAATCAGTGCACTAATACAAGCGGAAAGTGAAGGAATAAAATTAAATGCATCAGAGTTATACTCGACAATTACGTTGCTTATTGTTGCTGGACATGAAACAACTGTAAACCTAATTGCCAATATGACACTAGCATTGTTAGAGCATCCAGTTCAATTACAAAAGCTTCTTCAAAACCCTGATTTAATCGATTCAGCTATTGAAGAAGCGTTACGATTTTACAGCCCCGTTGAATTAACTACTATACGTTGGACAGCAGAACCGTTTACAATGCATGGCCAAGATATTCAATCAAAAGATAGGATTATTATTTCACTAGCATCTTCTAACCGTGATGAAAAAATTTTTTCAAACGCTGATGTTTTTGATGTTACAAGAAAAAATAATCGTCATATTGCATTTGGTTATGGTAGTCACTTTTGTCTTGGAGCATCACTTGCTCGTTTAGAATCAAAAATCGCAATTTCTACATTATTACGCCGTATGCCAAATTTACAGATTCAAGGTGAAAGAGAGCAAGTGAAATGGAAAGAAAGCTATCTAATGAGGTCATTAGAAGAATTACCTTTACAACTTTAATTAGTATAATTTTTAATAAATGGTAAGTTAAAAAGCCGCTCTCCATGAAGTGCACCTCCGATTGTTAGACTGTGTCTAACAATCGGGGTGCACTTCATAGGAAATCGGCTTTTTATAAGTGAAAAATTGCTTAGTGTAAGAAAAGGTAGTTTTTTATTCCAAAAATTGTCTTAACGTAGGTTTTATGTCATTTGGTTGGCGGGACCCCATGCCCATCAACTTAAGAAATTAATTGTCCCCCAAAAACGAAAAAAATGAGCCGAATTCTATAAATAACTGTAAAAAGGTAAAATTTTCATTTTTGGGTGGTTCCAAATCCTTAGCTTGATGGACATGAGGCATCGCCAGCATTTCGGAGAATAGCCACGCTAAGGATTATTTACACAGTAACAAATTGCAAAAAAAGAAGACGGTAAACCCACCTCCTTTATCTATTACCATGGAAGATCAGCTACTTTGAAATAAAGTTCGATTAAAAATAGCGCACAATTACTACTCAAATTGATAAGGAGTATAGAAAATAGTCTTACCTAAATCGAGTTAAATGCTAAACATCAAAATTAGCATTTTGGGCAAGTCTCACGTACTGACCATTTTTTTCATCTCTAATGACAGCTCCTAACTGAGCTAAATCTTCTCGTAGATATTTAGCATCTGCCTTTTTCTTTTCTTTCAATGCACGGTCTCTAGCATAAAGTAATACATTAATTTTTTCGGGAAAATCAGTATGTCCTAAAGCCCATCGCTCATATTCGCTACCAAATGGATCAGTTTCATTCCATGAATATTGATGCTTATTAAAAGCTTCTCGTACAGTATCCTTCTTCACTTCAATAACTTCTCTATATAATTCATTACTCTTTTGCCCAAGGATAATTAAATGCTTATTTTCTATATAGATTGCTAAAATGTCCTTTTTATCAATGATAATTATTTTTTCTCCAAATTTTAGTTGCAAATTATTGTAGGAAATTGTGACTTCGATACTCTCATTTAAAATAATAAAACCCAATAATAAACCTGCTATTGTTCCAATAACGGTGGCAATACTTGAAACCCATAAGCTGTTAAAGAATGTAATGAGTAAAATCAACTTCTCCATTGGAACTACTGGAAGTTTTAGTATCCAATTGGCAATGATGGGAACAAACCAACCAATCAAACCACCTAATATCATGGGTACTAAAACAATAATTACTTTTTGGGGCTTACTATGTCCAAGAAATGTTTCGCTTTCTATCATAATCTCTATCCTCTCTATTAAATTAGTTATAAACAATATTTTGGAATTATATATCGACATATAAGTCGCAGATATGCAGAATACAACATGGCCGCTACTGGTTTACTCTCTTTGTTTTAAACCTCGCATGTGTCAGGAAAAGGCCCTGACCGCTTCTCTGAACGGCCAGCTGCTCTCGTCCTCCCCTAAAAAGAAAGGGGTTTTTATGTCATTTTATTAACTTATATATAAATGATTTTTTGTTTTCATTATTTAACTATTTTCAATATGCTTTTTATCAATTCTTCACTATAATTTTCTAAACTCATTTTACTTTGGTTCGATATCAAAGATTCTGATATCGAACCTTGAATAATTGTTGCGGTCACTTGAATATTAAAATCTCCAAATTCTTTTGATTCCTGCCCCTGTAAGAGAATTTCTTGTAATAAACCCTTTATTAAATCTTCTTCATCGTCTTCTAGTAAATAATAAGGAATATGATCTGGTGTTCGTGCATTAAAAACTATTTCAATTAAAGCGATATTATTTGTTCGGTTTATAACCTGATAAGCTAAACTTGCTTCGATAAATGCTTTTAATTTTTCTGTAGATGCTTGTTTTTGACTAACTCTTGCATTAATAAATAACCATTCTTGTTCAACTAAATACATTAAAGTATTGTTCATCAAATCTTCTTTACCAGAAAAGTGATAAGAAATTAACCCTGTACTTATGTTTGCTTTTTTTGCTATTTTCGACAAACTTGTACTTACATACCCAACTTCTCTTAAAACTTCAACAGCGGCCTTAATTATTTGTTCTCTTCTTGCTTCTGTTATAAAAGATTGCCTGTCTTCCATAAGAATCACCACCTTATAAATTGTTCACTATTTTTAATTGAACATTCATTTTTTTGATTGAACGTTCAATTAATTGAATTTTATATCCTTTTCCTATTCTTGTCAAATCTAATTGGGGGCCCACCACATCGCCATCAAGCTAAAAAAGTGTATCCATAAAACG
>NZ_CM000745.1:5525113-5548153 GCF_000161455.1 Bacillus pseudomycoides DSM 12442 | reverse complement strand
CTTTTAGATTCCCCCTTTTTATACCTTCTTCCCTAAATCCAAATTTTTCATATAGTACTTTTGCACCAGGGTTTATTTCCAAAACACCAAGTTCTACTCTCTCTAGCATTAACCAATTATCTGTAAGATCCAGCATTTTCGTCATCAAACCTTTCCCAATGCCTTTATTATGATATTCACTATCTACACCGATAAATAAATCTCCCGAATGTGACCTTCGTCCTTGCCCTTGCGTTAAACCAATAAACCCAACGACTTTTCCATCATACTCAGCAACAAATTCAAATTGATTCGGCGCTAGATTTCGAATCCTATTTTCCATCGCATCCACTCGCATACTAGGCAAGAAAACCATATATGGTAAAACATCATTTTGTATGCATATACGATGAATTGCTCTAGCATCTTGTATTTCTACTGCACGAATCGTAACCTCCATCACTTTACCTCCTTTTCAACTAATACATTAAAGGTTCTTTATTTCTATACAAGAATCCTACTTGCATTTATCTTTAAATCTCCTAATTCATCTGTTTGCATAACAATATTCTTAAAACTTTTGTATAGAAAATATAAAATTTCCTTTTTTTATTTCCTGAATTGTCATATAATAACGGAATGATTTTTATTTTTCTAAAAACTATAGTTTGGAGGTTTTCATATGACTACACTCGGTATTATCCGGCATGGCAGCACACATTGGAATAAAGAAGGTAGAGCACAAGGAAATTCAAATATTCCACTTGATCAAGCTGGATTATCTGAAGCTTATAAACTTGCAGAACGTTTAGCTACAGAGAAGTGGGATGTAATCTACTCTAGCGATTTATTAAGAGCGAAACAAACTGCTGAGGCAATAGAAAAAAACATTGAAAATATACAAATCCATTTAGAGCCTAGACTTCGCGAAGTAAGCGGTGGACAAATTGAAGGAACAACCGAAGACGAACGAATTTCGAAGTGGGGAGATAATTGGAGAGAGCTTGATTTAGGAATCGAAAGTGCTGATAGCGTTAAAGCAAGAGCTATACCTTTTATTGAAGAAATTACATATAAATATCCTAACAAAAACATCTTAATCGTTAGTCATGGCTCATTCATTAAGCAGCTTCTCAAAGAATTAGTACCTCATTTGAGCATGATAGAATCTCCTAAAAATACATCAATAACTAAAATTATAAAAATAGAGAACGGATGGGATCCAGAATTATATAATTGCACGGTACATTTAGATTAAATGTTTAAAATTCTAACAAAAAAGAAGCTCTTAGTAGCAAGTCTTCTTTTTTGTTTTATAGTTTCCTACAAATATGAGATATTCGCTATTATATAGTGCTTAAATCTTTTCCCATAATAACATAAGGAACATCATCTTTCTGTATTAGTACGATATTCACCACAAATCCCCTCCTAATAAAAAAATCATAGCAGTTACTGTGTTTATAAAAAAATTAAAGAATATTGAAATAAAATATTCTATCTATAATTTCTTTCTTATTATTAATACAAAAACGTTCACGTGTAGCTTTAAAGTAAAGTTTGATTAAATTAACGGTTTTAACCTTGATATAAAAGCAAATATGAAGAGCATGTTTTGAAATACTATGTAATATTTATCGAATTTACCCAATTCTAAGATAACCACCCTTAGTTTAACAGTAGCTTTTTTCAGCAAACGGATGCATTAGTGAATAGAATATATGGAGCAAATACTCTCTATAATTGATATACATAGTATTTAAATATTTTCTTTCTATTGGAGGGATTTCCTAATGGTTGATAATATTCAACAACTTATTCAAGAGCATAGACAATTTTCCCATAATGATTATACAAAAAGTCTTCAATTCCGCCTTAAACAGTTAGAAAAATTAAAAATTTCTATTCAACAATATGAAAATCAAGTGCTGAGCGCATTATATCAAGATTTACACAAAAGCGAGTTTGAAGCTTATGCTGCAGAAATTGGTTTCACATTAAACAGTATCAACTTTATAATGAAATACCTAAAACAGTGGATGAAACCACAAAAAGTAAAAACACCTATTCACTTTTTACCTTCCAAAAGCTACATAATAAAAGAGCCATATGGTACAGTGCTAATTATTGGACCTTTTAATTATCCATTCCAATCATTAATTGAACCTCTTATTGGGGCAATTGCGGCAGGAAACTGTGTAGTTCTCAAACCTTCAGAAAATGCACCAAATGTTTCAACTGTAATTAACAAAATAATAAGTGAAACGTTTGATAAGCAATATATTCGTGTAATTGAAGGAGACAGAGAAACAACTTCTTTATTAATTCATGCACCATTTGACTATATCTTTTTTACTGGTAGCGTTCAAGTTGGAAAAATTGTCATGGAAGCCGCGGCAAAAAATCTTGTACCAGTAACATTAGAACTTGGTGGAAAAGGACCAGCTATTGTCGATGAAACAGCTAACCTCGATATAGCAGCCAAACGTATTATCTGGGGAAAATTCATAAACGCTGGGCAATCCTGTATTGCACCCGATTATGTTATTGCACACAAATCTGTTAAGGTAAAACTAATTTCGAAGATGAAAGAAATAATCACCCGCTTTTATGGATCGGATGTATCAAAAAGCAATGATTATGGTCGAATTGTCAATGAGAGACAATTTGATAGACTTATTTCTATATTAGAAAAAGACCAAAATCATATAATATTTGGTGGAAATTCATCTAGAAGTCATTTATATATTGAACCAACACTTCTTGAAGTAAAATCATGGGATGATGCAGCTATGAAAGAAGAAATTTTCGGACCAATTTTACCAATTATGGAGTACAACGATTTAGATGGGGTCATTCACATGGTTAACAACCATCCTAAACCGTTAGCCTTGTATGTGTTTACTGAAAATAAAAATGTTGAAAAACAGGTATTAGGACGAATTTCTTTTGGAGGAGGATGCGTCAATGATACAATGTCACATATGGCTAATCTCCACTTACCCTTTGGTGGAGTAGGAAATGCAGGGTTCGGTTCCTATCATGGCAAACATAGTTTTGATACTTTTACACATCGTAAAAGCATTTTAAAGAAAAGCTCAAGGATAGATTTAGGGTTTGTATTTCCACCGTATAGGAACAAAATT
Organism: Bacillus pseudomycoides DSM 12442; assembly: GCF_000161455.1. Taxonomy (GTDB): domain Bacteria; phylum Bacillota; class Bacilli; order Bacillales; family Bacillaceae_G; genus Bacillus_A; species Bacillus_A pseudomycoides. Next base: position 5,545,028 of record NZ_CM000745.1, on the reverse strand, counting down.
AAAATTTTGCGAAAGATTTTTAAGTAATAAGAAAGAAACTGTTTGCTGAACATAGGGTATGGCAATCAAAAGTAAAATAGGGGGTTAACTATTACCATTATTATTTATAAAATCTGCCCCCGCATTCTCAATACTAAAAAGGCATCCACTGGGAATCAGCAGATGCCTTTTTGCGTTTTAGTTTATTCAATTAACATTAACGTTAACATTAAACCCAAAAATACAATATTTCATAACCCTTTATATCACGAGTTACGATTAAATTTACATACTTTATATTCTCCATTATTGGATGAAAACTTTAAAATATTTCTGTCTTCTGGAATCCCCTCAAAATAAGCACCGATACAGCCAGTTGTACACCTGTGTCCAGATAACAAAATATTTAACTCTCTTTTTCTATATTTCACTTCAAGATCATGCATAAAGTTAAAAATTCTTTGCACATAGCTGTTACTATCCTCAACTCCATTATAAGCTCTAGAATCAGGAGCACCTCCAGCCATTTTTACTTCGTCTTTTCTTAATCCGTCTGCCTCTCCTAAATCAAAAACATCAAGTCTTTTATCGGTTATTGCTTTTATACCCGTTACGATTTCTGCTTTTTCAACTGCTCTTTCTTGCGGAGAAGAAAATACATAATCAAATTTTATATGTTTAAGCTTATCTCTTAAACATTCTGCTTGTTCTATACCATACTCATTTAATGGTAATCCTAATCTCCCTTGCAGTCTTCCTTCTTTGTTCAAATCTGTTTGCCCATGTCTAATTACATAAATCATGGCTATCCCCTCCCTGTTATTTTTATCCCCTTTAATTCAATAATTGCTTTTGATTACTATTCTAAATTCCTATGATACAGAATCAAATATATCTATCACTTTTTATTGATTTAATATTTATAATTTTAACATTTTCATTCACTAAATTAAGAGTTCTATTCTCATTTTCAATATGTAAAAAAGATATAACAAGTAATAATATCCTTATTGAATTCACACACCTAAAAAATCGATTCCCTGAACTTGAAAGGAATCGATTTTTCCTTTGACTTATTCAACTAAAACATCTATTTGTTTAATAAGAATGAGACCAGCACTTTCTTATTTCTTCCACTACAACCTCTGGTTTATCCCAATGTAGCATATGAGTAGTATTAGGAATTAATTTTACTGTTCCTCCTGTTTTCTGTTTAAATATGTTTGCTGTCTTACTTCTATATGCATCCCAGCTATTGGGTAATGTAGCCCTTAATAATAGGATGTTGGACGGCAAATTTTCATAAATATCTATTGTTTCATGTTTATGCATAGCTTTAATGATATGACCGACTGTTACACCTCTTGCATGCCAATACACTTTATTGTCATTTTCTAAACCCAGGCCTTTTACGGCCAGTTCTAACAAGGCAGACCATCTTGTATATGCTGCTTTTTCACTTTTGAAGAAAGATTTCCAATCATTAAATACATATTCTTCAAAATCTTTTTCATAGTAAGCTATTTCTTCTTCTACAGTTTCTTCTTTAAGTCTTTTTGTTTGATATCCTCCATCTATGAGAATACTACCTTTTACTCTTTCGGGGTATTCCATCAAATAAAACAAAGACACCAAACTTCCCCAAGAATGTGATAAGAAATAAAATTGTTCAATTTCAAGATGATTCAATAGGTCGTTTAACCATGTTGCCAAACGAGGCATTTCATATTCTTCAGCACTTTCAAACGGAGAAGTTTTACCGTGTCCAGGCACATCAATTGAAATCAATCTATACTCCGCTTTGAGCTGCTCAGCAATTTCTATAAAACTAAGACTCGTGCTTCCTAATCCATGTAAACAAAAAATTACGGGATTATTTTTACTCTCCCATTCTGTAATATGTACATCTATGTTCCCATTATTGATAAAATAGCGTTTCAAAATATTCCCCCAAAAAATTTCAATACAACTACTACTCATTTCGAATACATTTTTCATCTATGCGTCTTGACTATCATATACTTTTTTAGTAACAGGTTATTATTTTATCCCATATTAACAGGCAGTAGGACTCTCACCTCAAGATTGATAAAGAAACGAGGAAGAATTGGAGAATTGTACATTTTAATATAAAGATGTAGTATCTTTGATTTCTATGTCAAGTTTTCCATTTGCATCAACAAATTTTATCGTTATTACAGCATTTCCAGAATAACCTCTTTCAAAATATCCAATAACATATTCTGTATATAAATTCCCTTTGGTATCTTTACATTGAAGCTTCATTGCACTCTCACCAAAATTCTCAGTTGGATTTACGTTAGATTTATACTCTAGGTATCTTAATATCCGATTGAATATGCCCTTGACAACATTCTAATGGATTTTCATCTGAATCAAATACTCATAGTTTACGTATAGGACTCGTAAGTGCAATTATGACTTCAATGAACTTTGTAGCTGATGCTAGTATAAATATTGCAACTGGGTTAAAGTCAGAAATCACTCCACCCGCTAATGCTCCTAACGGCATAGCCAGACGGGTAAGCACTCTTGAGAATCCTAAAACTCTTCCTTGCATATCGGTAGGTACAGTTTCCTGTCGGACCGATGCTACAATGGTATTCCAAGCTATATTACAAATCATAGCAATACCAAATGCAATACCTGGTGCAAGCCAATATTTACTCCATATGGCATAGGTCAATCCAATCGCACCTATACCTAAAAGAACAGGAATAAGAATTCCACGTCTGAAACGTTGTTCGAGCGGAACAACAATGATACTTCCTAAAAGGCCACCTACTCCGATCAACGTATAATTAAGACCACTTTGTTCAGCAGATAAGTGTAATGTTGAAAGCAAGTAATACATAAGTGCTCCCAGTATGGCACTAGCGCCAAAGTTACCTACCATTGCTTGAAAAGATAAAGCAAGGTTAAGACGATCATTTAATAGCCATTTAAATCCCTCTTTCATATCGTTCCCTAGGTTCCCCAATAGATTTCCCGCTTTATCCATGGGTTTTCTTTTTTCGATTTTTGGTAATAGCAAGACTACAATTAAAGTAGCTACAAAAGAGAGGACATTTATCCAGAGAGCGTTAAGTCCTCCTATTACAGCAATTATAATGCCCGCTAATGCGGGTCCTGTTAAACTAGCAATTTGATTAACCATTTGGTATGCCGAATTGGCTCTTGTTAACGACTGACCTGCGATATGTGGAATTACTGTAACAGTAGCTACATCAAACAACATGGATAGTATTGCTAAAATAAAAGAAACAACGTATAGATGCCAGATTTGGAGAAGACCTAGCATATGAAGAATGGGAATGAATGCTACCAAAGCAATACATCCTAGATCAGCGGTCCACATTAATTTTCGTCGGTCACAACGATCTACCACTACTCCTACTATTGGACCAAATAAAACAATGGGTAGCACACCAATAGCAAAAAGAGAACTCATTATTACTGCTGAACCAGTCAACTCATAGGCAATCCAAGGAAGGGCAAACGTATAAAGGGAATCACCAACCCTGGAAATCAGTAAGCCAAAAACAAAAATCACGTATATACTAGGCAACTGTGTAATTGTTGAAAGCACATTTCCACTTGTTTCTTTGGATTGCAGCGGTGAATTAAGATTTGTCTCCTTTTTAATTGTCAAAACTATATCCCCCTTTAACAGGTGAATTTTGGTATGTATTTATGGGTAGTAAGCATCCTACTGATTATTAGCCTGACCAATCGGGCTTTTACAGGCAGTTGATCCCCCACCCAACTTCTTTGCTTTTGTTGAATTTTGAGGTAGGGGTCTGCCCACAAATAGCGGGATAAATGTTCTTCAAAAAGCTGATTAAGTGCTTGATAATTATAAAATTCTACAAAATATCCAAAAATCCTTACATTACTTAATACTTGCTCCTATCATTATAAGAATTACTTTTTTAAATAATGAACGTTTTATGTTTTATATAAGAGAAGTGTATACATCATGGATTGAATGAAAAGACAACATTAATGTGATTGAAGAACTGTCTTCAACTTCTTATAGAAAAAAGCAATCAACATATTATGTAAGTTTAATATATTTGCCCTTTTTAGTTTATTTTAATTCTGATCTCGATACATAATCCCTCGTCTGTAATATTAAAAGTAGATTCTTTTTAAACTTCTTCAAATCAAAAGTATTTTTGCTTTTTAACAAGCAAATAATAATTTATTTTTCACCTTATTCCCCCTTTTTTTCATATAAACCATGTATTCGAATAAATATCTCACAAGTTTGAAAGTCTATCATTTTGAAATTTTTTATACAAATTCTACTTACAGATATCAATCATTACATTTCATTAGAAAACTCTACAAGTTCAAGTTGATTCAATAGCTATCAATATATTCTGATTGGATTGTATATGAACAGACTCGCTTTTCTCTAAAACAAATACAATCTCCCGTTGTTTCAGACTAACGATTTTTTCACCATATTATTCGGATACTTCGAATCTCAATAATCTAGAATTACTTCCAAATAATTTGGACTAATCTCCCCTTTCACACAGTAAGCTGAAAATGAAGGCCATAAAAATGGAGTGTGATTCTATGGAACGATTATGGATTCCGATGATCGTTACGTTTTTTTCGTTTGGTGGATTACTATTAGGTGGCGCTGTCGGACTTGCCACACGTCAACTGATAGAAGAGAAAATGCATCGTTTATATGCGCTATGCGGCGGTATCTTACTCGGTCTATTATCACTAGAAATCATTCCAGAAACTTTTTCAAGCTATGAAATCATGGGTCCTATGCTCGGAATTGCCATTGGTTTATTAATTATGAGTTTACTAGATAATTATTGCCATCACCCTATCATACATAAAAAAGACCAGCAAGCATGGCAAACTTTTTTATTTCTCTCCTTCGCTATTTTTATTCACAATATGCCGAGCGGCTTTGCATTAGGCGCTGCTTTTACAAACCATAATGAAACTGCCATTCCCTTCTTATTTGCGATTGTTATACACCATATTCCAGAAGGATTAGCTTTAATCATTCCATTTTTATTTACACAGCATAAATATCTCTCATTTCTATTAACAATTCTGTTATTATCAATTATCCTCGGCACTGGCACAATCTTTGGGATGATGATGAACGGGAAAGCGATTCATTTACAAGGGATGATAATGGGAAGTGCAATCGGTTCTTTAGGATATGTCACAATACATGAAATGCTTTGGAAAGCGAAGAAACACCTCGCTTTACTTCCCTTCTTATCCTGGTCTATGAGCGGTTTTTTACTCATAACAGCCTTTACATTCTTCGCAGGACACCATTAGAACTGCACTTTTATTTATTATTTGTATATTTTACCTTTTTTTTCGAAACATAGTAGTATCACAGTATGTAAGGAGGATCTTTCATGTTTCGAAAAACAGCAGGTGAAGCGCTTGTTGATTTGCTTATCGAATGGGGCGTTGATCACATTTACGGTATGCCCGGTGATTCGATCAATTCTATTATTGAGCCACTTCGAAAAAAACAAGACCAAATTAAATTCATTCAAGTTCGCCATGAAGAAGCCGGTGCATTAGCGGCTGCATCTTATGCAAAATTAACAGGAAAATTAGGCGTTTGTATGGCTATCGCTGGGCCTGGTGCGATCCACTTACTAAATGGATTATATGATGCAAAACTAGATCAAGCACCCGTTCTCGCAATTACAGGTCAAGTTGAATCAGATTTACTCGGAACAGGATTTTTCCAAGAGGTAAACTTAGAAAGAATGTTTGATGATGTCGCTGTTTATAATCAACGAATTATGTCAGCAGAACAACTCCCTGCGGTTGTAAACCAAGCGATTCGTATGGCATATACAAAGAAAGGTGTATCTGTTCTTACCATACCAGATGATGTTCCGAAGTTTGAAGTAGAAGCTGGCGCACGTATAACAAGTTCTTCTTTTACATTACCCGAACTCTTTCCGCAAGAAGAGGATCTAAAGTTAGCAAAGCTAGCATTAAATAACGCAAAAAAACCTGTTATTTTAGCTGGAAAAGGAGCAAAACATGCGAAGGAATCTTTACTTGCATTCGCAGAACATATTGGCGCACCAATTGTTTTAACACTTCCAGCTAAAGGAATTATTCCTGATGAACATCCCCTTTGTATAGGCGGATTAGGGTTAATTGGAACAAAACCATCTTACGAAGCAATGAAGCATGCAGATACATTAATCATGATTGGTACTTCTTACCCTTTCACTGGTTTTTTACCCGAAAAAGCAAAAACGCTTCATATTGATACGGATCCTGCACAAATTGGGAAGCGTTATGCGACAGATATCGGATTAGCTGGTGATGCAGATAAAACATTGAAATGGTTTTTAGAAAATGTGGAGAAGCATGAGGATCATTCATTCCTAGAATATCATCAAGAACTGATGAAGAAATGGGAAGAAAAATTGCATAATCAAGAAGAGGACTCTTCTACTCCAATTAAACCACAAAGAGTTATGCATGCCTTGCAACATGTCGCTCATGATGATGCCATTTTATCAGTAGATGTTGGGAATGTAACAGTATGGGCTGCTCGTCATTTTCGGATGACGAATCAACAATTTATCATCTCTAGTTGGCTCGCTACACTCGGATGTGGTCTACCTGGAGCAATTGCTGGTCAAATCGCTTATCCAGATAAACAAGTCTTTGCAATTTGTGGTGATGGTGGATTTGGAATGACAATGAATGATTTTGTCACTGCAGTAAAATATAAATTACCAATTGTGATTGTTGTACTCAACAACCATAAGATTGCAATGATTAAATTCGAACAAGAAGTAATGGGAAATATTGAGTTTGGTACAGATTTAACAAACCCTAATTTTGCAAAATATGCTGAAGCATGCGGTGGAGTTGGCTACCGTGTAGAACACTTAGATGAACTTCTCCCTGCTTTTGAAAATGCAGTAAAACAAGATAAGCCATGTATTATTGATGTAGTAGTAGATGTAAATGAAGCACCAATGCCTGCAAAAATTACATTTGGGCAAGCTGCCGGATATACGAAACATATGCTAAAAGAGTTATTTGAAGAAGGAAAAATTGATTTACCACCTTTGTAAAATCGAAAAAAGATAGATGAAAACAGATTGTTCTCATCTATCTTTTTTATTTAGATACTTCTTGATGGAAGGAAAAATCTTCTCTTTCACTTTTCGCCTGTTTCTCAACTTTCTCTTCTTTCTCTCCTACTTTCCTTCTCCTCAGATTTCCTATTCCAATCGCCCTTTGTAGACTATTACTTATAAGATCCCCTTCCAAAATTGTCAGGATATGAAAAAAATCAGTACCAGAACGATCCAAGTATGTGTGGTCAAATGACGGAAATTTTGTCCAATCGGTCCTGTCCACTCCTTCGTCACACTATCTGTATCACCGCTATATGATATAGTTCCTCCAAAAAACCAATGGAGTAAACCAATATGTAAAAGTAGCAATAACATGCTAACAAATTGCTGCGCAACCAGTAAGAAAAAAGATGGCAAAAGATGTGGCCAAACATGTCGACATAATTGATGCCATTTACTTCCTCCAAGAACCATTGCTGCCATCATAAACTCTTCTCTTTTTACAGGACCTCTTGTGCCGTATACAGCATGACAGTCGGTACAGCCAAGCATGTGAGAATACTAATTTGAAACAGAACTCGCATTGTAAACGGAGCAGGGACTGTTCCACTTTGAAAGACTAAAACTTCCTTTAACATAAAATAAGAAATCATGATCATCGGAACAATACTAAATGGATCAAAAGATGAAGAAATAACCGGAAAAGAACGTTTACTATATATACCAAGAAGGAAACCTATTTTGAGTTTCCCCTCATCAAACCTTACATCCCATATTAAGGGATATAACTTACCAACATGTTATATCGTGAATTTCAAATACTGTTCTCTGGACATAGTTTTATTTAGCGAAAGCTGTCTGTGCTGTTGAATAAGGATTAGATAATGATCAAACTTTTTTTCAAAATGGATTCTTTTTATTATCGTACAATACGGGTTTGTGAGGTGTTTTTAATCAAACTTTTTTTCAAACCTACAATAGTTCCCACAATATGTTGTTTCTGCATAACTTCGCTCCAAGAAAAATTCTTACCTTTCACAATACAGAAAATTCGAAAATCGTTTGAGTAAACCTGTATATCGAATTAATAGTATCTTTTTTATAAAGAGTTTAATAATATATTATGGTTTATATAAAATCCTTGGAAGTTTCGTTATATCCTCTCCATTTATATGCCACTTATCGTCACCTTTATTATACATATCAACCCTTACCGATTCTTCCGTAGAAGATATATCTGCTTCAAGTAATATTGAAGATGAATAATCATGTAGTTGCTTTATTAATTTTGGGTTAGATATTGATGGGTTTTCACTTAATATTCTTTTTTGCTCATCTTCAACTTTTGTTCTCAAACTTGATATCAATATTGGCTTTGATTTTATTTCCACTCCTGCAGTTTTACCTTCTCCGTCTATATATACAACATTCGTTTCAAATTTCACTTTTTGCCGTATTGCTTCTTTAAAATTTTTGAAATAGTTATCTACTGATTCTTCTGTAATACTAGATACGCCTTCATAATTATATAGGATTGCTTTTCTAACCTTTTCCGCCATCGCTTCATTAAATTGTTTTCCATCTTCACCTGTTAATTTACTCATTTTGTCTATGTCTTTATCATAGAAGCCCGCATTCATGTAAGCTGTTAGAGCTTCAGCTGGTCTATTTGCATTATCACTCTTTTTAGATACACTTCCTTGCTTTACTTTCGATGAATCTACATATGTATTACAAGCACTTAGCCCACCTATCGTAAGTGATACTATCAAACTCATACCTACTAACTTTTTGGAATATAGCATATTCTATCCCTATCCTTTTCTGTATAAATTATGAATTACAGTAATATCATACCATTATATTTCGGTGCTCTATAGCATATTTTATTTATATACAATTATTAAAATGTAAAAACCACTAAACATCACACCCTATTTTATTTCAAGGTGCGCCGTTATCTATAGCACTGGGATAAAGTTTAATTAAAATGACCCTACTAAATCCCTATGCAATACACAAAAAGAAACCATCTTGATTAATCTATTTTCAAAATGATTTCTTTTTGATTCTCACTAAATAAGGATTTGCAAAACATTTTTGATCAAACTTTATTTAAACCAACACTAACTTCTCCAAATAACTAACTGTAGAGAAAGAAAATTTTCATTTTGGGGGTACTTCAAAATCTTAGCTTGATAGTGATGGGGTCCCGCCAATCAAATGATATAAAACCCACGCTAAGACATTTTTTTAATTAACTGTACTATGATTATACGAGGATAGTTAGTTCAATATAAGAGCTAATATCCTCTTTTTAATACATATTAGAATTATAAACTATATTTAAAAATTCTAGTTTAATATGTTTACTATATGATCTTATGTTTTAAGGTGGAGGATGTTATGAAAGTACAGGAAGTGTTACTTGATGGTAGTAAGAAAAGGTATTACTTTTTGATGAAGGAGGAATGCCTTTAGTTCCGGTGATGAAGTATTTGAAGTATTTAGATGCAGCAGAAAAAAGCAGCAATACACTAAAAACATACTGTTATGCCCTAAAGCAGTTTTTTGATTATTTTTGGGAAGTAACAAAAGATTATAAAGGTTTGTTGAACAAGTTATACATGGATGACTGAAGAGAAACAACAGCGTTTATTAGAATGGTGGGAAGCGACTGAGCAAGGGACAGTAGTGGTGAAGCGCTTAGTTTCGTATATTACGGAACTCAGGTTGCACCCTGAATCAAGCCGTGCTGACGGGATGATTTTGTTTTATCGGGCCGCATCGGAGATTTCCTATGGTTATGCAGGGATGAGGGGCTGTATTCGTCATGCTTTCACGCCTGAATATTCCGAGTTTCTCCGCAATAACATTGTCAGGTGCCATAGCTTTACGCGGAAATTTTCTGTTGATACAAAGATTCTTCTGGAACGAGTCGCTAAAGAAATCACTGGGGCAAACGCGATGCATTTTTCGGTAAGAAAAACTTTCAAACGAGTCTTATGCAATCTATTACCATACTTACTACTCAATAGGAAAAAATGCCTGTCACTCCCTGAGAAATGTCGAAGCTGCAAAATTCATTCGACATTTCCAGGATGATGACAATGGATTATTTTTTATAATTCTATTTTCTGGTCACCACGTTTTTCTAGATTTTTAGCAGTTTTACTTTGGGCAACATCCTTTTGGTCTTTAAAGGTGCCCATGAGAAAATCATAGGCTGGGTTCGTAACACCATACCAGTAATTTTCATTTTTGAAGTGATGCCATAAATGAACCTTTTTCATCCAGCGCCCCCATGGTGATATTGGTTGAAGGGGGCGATGCGCGATATAATGCTTCCACTCATAAAATAATAAAAAGAGCATAATACCTGCAATAAATGCGTTTGTCATGAAAAAGCTGGATGAAAGAAAATAAAAAATTGCTCCTGCAATTGCAATGTTGGGTACACTATACCATAAGGGTAAAAATAATAAATGTAATTCATTCGGATTTGTATGGTGGTCATAATGTAGGCGCTTAAGCATTTTTAATAAAAATGCATTCTTTGGTGGCTTTAGATGAAAAATAAACCTGTGAGTAGCGTACTCAGCTACGGAATACATAATCATTCCCAAAATAAAAGCACCCCAAATTCCGATAGAGATTAAATGTAGAATCATAAATCCAAAGCTAATGAGGAAAAAACAGCTCATGATCAATATATCAGGGTAGGAAAAATATTCTTTAAAATATTTTAGTTTCATTTATTACGCCTCCAGCTTTCTTTATTTTTTTCTATCTTTCCAGAGAGCCAAGCTTTTCTCCATTGTTGTCTTACACAATCTTTCCGCTTCAATTGCATCTCCCTTTAATGCAGCTTTTAATAAGTCGTGGTAATAGTTGAAGGACAACCCACGATGATCTTTTACAGAAAAATATCTTTTCCCCATATCTACATAAATGGAATCGAAGCTATTTAAAATGAGTAGAAAGATCGGATTGGCCGCAAGCCCAGCACACCTTTTTTGCAAATCCCAATCAAATGCTGCATAGCTTTCTGCACTATCTTCAAGCTGCTCAAGATTGGCAAGGAGAGCAACCACTTTAGGTTGATTAAACGTAACAGCATCACGAATATAAGTCGGAGTCAACGAACTTCTAAATTCTAATAAGTACATAATAAATTCATCTGTAATGGTATGATGATTCTCAACAATATTAATAAGTGTCGTTAGATTCCCATTGCTCCAATAATCATTAATACGCGCTGGCATTCCTTTTCTCCCTGTTATCCATCCACTCCTTCCTAAACGTTGAAGCGCCTCCCGAATAGTTGGGCGACCAACACCAAATTCTTTCGCAAGCTCTCTTTCCGGCGGTAAAGTACTTCCTACAGAATAAACACCAGCCAATATGGATCTAATTAATTCATTCTCAATTTTATCTGAGGAGCGTTCCTTTTCTTTCAAACCATCGTCCCCTTTATTTTATGGTAATACATGTTAAAGACATTGGTAATACCAAAAATTATATAATGAATTTGAATTTTCTGTCAATAAAAAAGGAGCGAATTTTTATAAATAGAATTATCGAACAAGCCCGTAAACTACTTAGTAGGATGGAAAATGATTGCTTAAATGCGTTGTTAGGATATTTATAAAAGAGAAAAAAACTCATTTAGATATACAACGGAGAACCGTATCATAAAGTAAATGAGGTTTTTATTCAACCTTATGAAAATTATTAGTTTTAGCAACTACATAATTTATAAGAATGAATGTTAGAATATCTGTTCAAAATAGATGATCAACCTTTTATATTTTAAAGTATGTGAAGAATTGTACTTAAAGTAACGGGTGCTATAGTGAAAGAAGAATTAATTGAATTTAAAGATTGAGACCATGTTTTATTTATTCCATTAAAGGGCGCGATTGTGGAACAAGAATTACAAGGGTGATACATATTATACATGACTAATATGTATAATATGTATCACCCTTTATTTTTTATGACTTTTTACGTTTTAGGTATTGATAATTTCAAAACGGTTGAACTTTATTTCAAATCAACAAATACACGATATTTTCAATAAAATTTAAAGATCTAGGACTATCCTTAAAATTAATTTTAAATTCGAAATGCAGATACGCATAATCAAGCTGCTTCTATGACTGAAAATTCCCTCTCTAACTTTTTTAACTTTTCATGTTAAACCCATGCCTTTTTTTATAAATTTAACTACCATTAAAATTTGTAAGATAGGTAAAATTAAAGCTAGATATATAATTAATTCCAACTTATCTATTAGCATGAATATAACATTAGGAATTATTAAAATGAGGCTGACAAGTGTCATTATCCAAGATTCTCGTTTTATAGCGACAATAAAAGTTATTAAAGAAATTAATAGTAACACCCAGAAAATAAAACCTACATACCAAAACATAAATATTTCATATTGATATCCCATTCTATTCTCCTGTCTATTTATTTTGAAAGCAAAAGGAGTCTTAGACTGCGTAAAGCATAATATAGAAAGAGTAAATTCGTAGAGTAAGTGGGTATAATTCTGTCATAAAAAATGACAGAATTATACCCACTTAAATAAAAAAACACGTTATTTTAAGCGTATTTAATCTGGGTATTATACGCTTTTGAAGCATTAAGAAACTTCTTCTTTCATTTTATATAATCTATCTCTTTTCTCATCATTTTTTATAAAAGTAAGCTTTCCTTCAATAACAAAACCTTCAAGAATTAAGCATACTTGTCCGTAAGCTTTAGGCTTATCGGTTGTGAATCTTTCATTAGGTATTTTTCCTGATAGTATTAATTTTTCACATAGCTGCATTGCACTTATTTCTTCAGAATTGAGTAATTCCAAGATATCTTTCTGCAGTGAAGATAAAGGTACTTCTATCTCGGTCGCCTCCACTACATTCTCATCAAATAAATCTTCAAATGAAATTTGATTCATCTCATCTATTCCTTTCTAACAATGACTTTGCAAAGTATAAATTGTTCGCTTATTCTATTAATACTTGCAAAGCTTAATTTCCATACTATTAAGCTTCTAGTAGCATGTTTTGATTATACCAAATATACGTTCTGGTATCTATTGAAGAGTTCATTATAAAAGGATGGACAGCGCTGGCAGAAGTTTTCCATTACCATATTTCTTTATTATTGTAGAAAGACAAGGATATGGATACTTTTTTAGAAAGAGATTTCTTACGTTATATATAATTTGAACTCATTAAAATAACATAAAAAATAGGATACATGAACAATTTCTAGATCAGAAATGTTTATGTATCCTATTTCAATTACTCTATTTCACACCTGCTACACATTGTGAGATGTAGTATAGTATAGATACTATACAGGTACTGTAGCACTCATATCATTAAAGAGTTTGTAAATTGGTAACTCCTTATAACGCTCCTGATCCGCCGTTTCAAATTGTTCGAATAATAATTTCGCTTCACGTGCACTTCCCAACAATACGTTGGCACAAAACTGCATTTCTAGATTTTCTGTATTTCTTTGTTTAAATTTAAATAGTTTCCTCATTTCTGCTTCTGTAATAACCCTTTCTCTTCGTAATTTGATTTGAAGTTGATTAATGAAAACAATAGCATCTGTTAAGTGCTCCCCTGAATATTTGCTATACAAATGTTCTGCTAAATGGAGCCATTCCGCATCTTCTGTAAGATCGAATACAGTCATGCACATCAAACAAAAATGATTTGTACAGTTTGCTAGTTCTGGGGTTTCATATGGATTAATGCGGTTAAACGACTCTTTAATTACTTTTTTCTTTACATTCACCCCATATGCCATTCCTGACGAATTTAATAATACATAGGGAGTATAGCATAATTGAACATCTTCATTGATAATATGAGTTCGCCCGTTTAACAACTCTTCTGAAAAAGCATTTATTAATTTTGGCGTTGATGATGGATTGTAGAATAAAATTATTTTGTTTGAGCCAATATTAAATACTACAAACTTAGCTTCATGCAGTTCATCTATTTTATAATTACTCATATCATCCTCAAGTATCATCTTATTAAACGCCTCGATTTGATCAACAAATCTACCAATATCTGTATCTTCATCTCCAAATACAGTTTCTTCATTTATCTCTAATTGTTGAAAGACTTCCTTCAAAGTTAGGAACGTAGTATGCAGTTTCACAATGGCTCCATAAATTTCTTCACGTTTACTCATAGCCCCAATATCAAACGTTAACTTTAACTCTTCGAATGAGATGATTTTTCCAGAAAAAATATGTAAAAGCAACGGTAATACTTTAAGCTGACTAGCCAAAGAGTGCAGCTTTATAATTTTGAAATTGAACTTTGTACTTCCTTTTTCATATGAAAATTCCAAAGAATTTTCAATTAACAGGACGACTTTCTTTTCCTCTTCCGCTATATTTACTTGTAATTCATATAAACATCCATCTATCGTCACCGTTTCCTGTATTTCAAGTAAAACCGCCTCTATTCGACCTTGATTAAGTGGAACGGATAATTCACCATGAACACCATACATAGTAAAATCATGCTCGAATATATTTCTTGTAGATGTTTTTGTAGGGTTATAAGTTAAGCTCGTTAATTCAAATGTATGATAATCCTCACGACTAAAGGGACTTTTTTCAATAAGAATGATTGGTTGTTTCTTTGATTCAGCCAAGAACTTGGTACATACACTAGTTAAATCCGTTTCACTAAGAGCTCTCAGTTCAATGCGTCTTTGTTTTTGTTCTTTTTCTTCCCCATATTTTTTAAGAACTTCGTTGATTTCAGTAGGTAGTAGTTGTTTGTAGAAAATCTCTGAGTCTCCATTTCTTTTTATTTCGACCACAAAAAACACTACACCCTGACTATTATAGTAATTTCGGTAATGATCCAAACCAATTGAAAACGTTCGAATTCCCCTCGTAAATTCTTTTACTTCCGTTCCTTTTACTTGCACTGGCACTTTGCCAAGCAATGAACCTACAGATTCTGAATCATCTTTAAAAACCTCAATATCACAATCAAATGATATTCCTTTATCTCCTACTGGAATATTCGATCTGAGAAAGGCATCTGGTTTATTCGCAAACGCAGTAATTGCTTCGACAGCTATCCTTTCTAATTTTGCACTAGACAACTTTGCCATTTCCATACCTCTGTTATTTGTTTATTTATATAATTATATCAAGTGTAATCTCCATAATCTAATTCAGCATACATAAAATTCCGAATAATTGCCCACAAAAAGTATAACTGATAAGGACATGCAAGATATTATTTATAAGTTGATGGACCAGTTTATTATAACTAATAATTTAGTCACTCAAGACGCTCTCGAATTTTATGATTTAGTATCATTTGAATTATTTCAAGACACCATCGTTGTATTTACACCTAAATTAGACCCTATTCATCTGCCACAAGGCGCTACTGTAATTGACTTTGCTTTTGCACTAAATCATGAGACGGCTAAGCATATGTCAGGTGCTAAAATTAATGGGGTAACAAAATCAATAACAACAAATGTTTCACATCTAGATATTGTAGAACTTTTGGTTACTGATAATAAAAGTAATGTGAGGAATGATTGGTTAAATTTCGCTAATAGCTCTAAAGCTCAACTTGAAATTTATAAAGAGTTAAAAAGATAAACTTCTGATAGCGGAATATATGTTAGCAAAAGGTGTTTTCACATATGGAAAACACCTTTATTATTCTACAACTATTTTTTAACAGTCTACCATTTTTTCCTATAGTCTAAAATAAATTTTTAAGGATATATATTAGTGAATAACTCACCCGTTTGTCTAGATAGCTGATTATTTTATTTAATCTATAATCGCTTGTTTAGTTAATTATTCTTATTTTCTTAGGTCCTCGATGCTACGCATCTGCGGATACGCCTCCCGCTATGGGCTTCTTCCTCTTCCAAAACCAATCAACCCTTTATACATAATTTTTCTGTTTTATACTCTTTCGCGTATAGTATGTAGTCTTTTATTTTCAACTAATTTATTATTAAAAGATTATAGAAACATCGTAACTTTATTTTAAATCCAGGTCTTTAAGTATGTTTAGAGAAAATACAAAAACACGATCGATGGTTCGCTGTAAAATGTTGATTGATACACATGTTAAAACGTTGATATAATAAGGTTTATCACCTGTATGTAGATAGGGGCTTTATCTGAACTATACGGAGGACTTAACTACTTTAAGTTGATGGTGAGAGGACAACTCCAGGGTAAGGTTGATGCAAGTAAACAGCCTTAATTTTCATTTATAACAACACATTACTCCTAAAAGGAGGGTTTTCATGTTACAGGCAGAGATTAATGCAAAGTTCTCTAGTACCAGTGAGGATTTACTTACCTCCTCGGTAATCGGCTCTTTACAGTTTCTATCCTCCCCTGCTTTTCTTGTAGCTGTTTTACAAAAAGCTATGAACACAGAGGGACAGCATCCTCAGCTTAATGAGGAGTTTCAGGATGCTCGATTCTATTTCTGGCCGCGGCTTCCGCTAAGTGAACCAGATGTCATTGTGTTATTAAAGACAGCTGCCGAAACCCTGTATGTCGTCTGTATAGAAGCTAAGTATTTCTCTAAGAAATCCAGCGAAGAAGATAAGACTGTAGCCATTGAGGAAAGAACTGTACAACAACGTGACCAATTGGCTAGAGAATATGAAGACATACATACACAAGAGTTTTACAGGACGTTTTCTATTAACCCTTCTGAAATAGCTGGAACCATCTTACTCTACCTAACTAATGATACAGCCCTGCCAGTTGAAGAGTTAAACCAAAGTTCCTCCAGCATTCAAATATCTAATGCTGGCCAAAAACATCATTTATACTGGTTGCCGTGGAAAGAATTTTATAGCGCAATCCATCAGAATTCTTCCACTATGATCAACAAAGATAGAAGGATACTGGACATTTTAAGACAATATCTAGAAAAGAAGGAGCTTGTTTGTTTTACACAGCCTACTCCTCTTCAATCGGTAACATTTAGCACCTGGGCATATGTTACCCACTCTAACAACGCCCTTGATTGGAGTTCCTTACAAACACATGAACCACTAGACTGGAAATATGGAGGAGATGCACATGAATGCAAATGAGATTTTAAAGATGTCTATTCAGAATGTAAGAGAGATGTATTCTAATAGTATATTAATACTACGGGATGTTGACACACAACTATCAGAGCTTAATTTGATGCCTTTGTTTGGAAACACTCTTGGCTCCGAAACCAGCAAAAGTATAACCCAAACGACGGAACAGTTTAACACGTTCTTTCCCCAGTTCATGTGCAGAGTGTATGTTAGGGTTGCAGAGCAACACCTTAAAGTTGTGTTTGTAAACGTACAGTTTTACCATACTAATTATCCGACTTTAGGACCTACTGTAAACGTAGGTGTATTCACTCTACCCGAACCTTACACATCTATAGAGTTAAAGAAAAAGCTTTACTATTGGTGGTTAAAGTACGCAATTTTTGAGACTAACACATCTGAACAAATAGATGTGACTGGAAACCACATAGAAACACAGCCATGGATAGAGAATGGAGATACTACAGTATGTCACTTCTGGTCCTATGAATTGGTGCACTTTCAACATCATGGTGACATTCAAAGCAAGGTTGTACAGAGTATCCTGCAATACTTTTCAACACCTAGGGACAATTAGGTTGGTTCGTATAATCATTTTGTCGGCCATGCCCCATCGCCACCAAGGTAAGATAAAATCATATTTCAAAAACGAAAAAAGTTTACCTTTAAAATTAAGTTTAATCAAAAACGTTCGTTCTTTTACAAATCAAATTACTTTGTCCCTGGTTACAGCAACGCTGGTACTGGGCCAAATAGTAAGTGTATCTATATATAATTCTACAAGAAACCCCTTCACCTTTAAACTGAAGGGGTTTCACTGGTATAATAAAGGTTATGTAAACTAGATTTCTGGGAAATATGCCGTCATATCAACGTTTGTTCCACTTTCGAGAAAGTTACCCTTCCGTACCCTTTATACATTGCTGATTTTACACTATTTTCAGCACCCAAACACCGTTATTTCCTACATAAACCTCACCTTGTTAACTATCTCTATTTTCGTTTGTTTTGTTATGCCTTAAATCGAATTGCAACTAGATTCTTCATATTTAATGAGTATTAATTCAGAAAACCCATAAACAAAAAAAGAGTGCTGTGAAGAAGCGCACTCATTCAAAGGACTTTACCAATCACGACGATTATCACGATCACAGTCATGATGATGGTTACGTCTGCGACGACATTCATCACAATCGCAATCACGGTCACGTCTACAACGACAGTCATCAAAATCTCTATGTCTGCGTCTGCAAAACATTAAATCATCCCAAAATCTATTACAATCACGGAAATGTCTGAAATTACCATTGCATCCCATAAATATGATTACCTTCTCTTAATAATAGAATTCATCATATTCTATTATTAAAAGTTAAAAACGGCTTGTTTACTAGTCTATATTCTGCATTTTAGAGTAATAATATTCGTATTTAATCTTCAAATTGTAAATCTAGTTCACCCTTAACAACAAATAAGACGCTGTACCGATCACGGCAGCGCCTAAGATAGTTATTGTTATATACATCTCATTACCTCTTTTAAATCCCCCCACATTCTAGCAGGATTTATATCACCAAAAGTCGAAGTATGTATTTTTGAAGGAGGTGAAATACATGTCTAAAGTAAAAACTCTAGAAATCCAATTTACTAATTGCAAAACTTGGTTTCCATCTCCTATCTTCTTCGGTGACATGAATTCACTTGATACTAGTATGCTAGCAGGTAATACAGTAAATTGTCCTTCATGCGGAAAATTTGTAGGTTGTAACAAAGAAAACATGCGCGTCAGATCAGAAGATGGTTGATTTAGCGGAAATGAAACAAAATAAACAAAAGTGGTGTAACTCATCTACAGTTGCACCTCTTTTATATACTTCTAAATGTATTGTGTTTAATAAGCATTCTGTTATCGGGTTTATTATTTATTTCCATTTCTCCGCTAACGTCCATATTCAACATAACAGAATCTTTACCTGCCAATACTTTAATCAACCAATGTTTCAGTTTCCACAATATTATCCATCCATTCAAATGTCCATTTGTCCAAAATAAAAAGAGCACCCGTTTCCGCGAGCGCCCTTTAAAGGATTATGAGAATCCCCATTAACGAAAGTTAATGTTACTAAAGTTAATGAGGTACAAGCAGTATATGCTTGTACTATTCGAATAGTGCATAAAAAGAGAGCATCCACATCAGTAGATGCCCAAATGTGTAGGAGTTTTCAATGAGTATTGAATAGGACCTGAGAGAGGTTGTCCCACACTATAATATATGCTTGTCCATCTCAAAAGGTGCAAATAAAAGAGCTCTATCCCTATTTATAGAGCTCTTTATGCGAGTAATGGTGTATTTATGTTGACCTAATATTGTATGCCAAGAACTTCCTTATGTGCAAACGAAAGAGAGCACTACCCCAGTAAGTGCTCTCTCGTGAAATATATGGAGTAACATGTTGAGGTCCGTTCTTTATCATTTTATGATTATCAATTCGTGTTATACCTAAATCATTCTTCAATTACGTTTATTGTGTAATTTCTATATAACAAAGAAAAAAGCAACCGTTTATGGATGCTTTTAAATCTTTTCTATAACATAAACCATTGTCTTTCTTGATGGTGCATGATAAGAGTAACCTTCATTTCTATGAACGTATATTTCG
>NZ_CM000745.1:5520628-5525013 GCF_000161455.1 Bacillus pseudomycoides DSM 12442 | reverse complement strand
GAATATCAGTGTCTTTGTTCTTTTTATTCAAACGTTTTAACTCTTCCAATCTTTTATCAGCTTCAAGATCTGAATTGATTTTCCCCTCTTCAATTTCACTAACTAATTGTTCAAATGCTACCATGTCAAATGACTCTATACCTGCTGGAACTTCTTCCGTTGTTTCAGCAAAAACACTTACTGTTGTAAAGCTCATACATAAACATATTAATACTCCAATTATAGATTTTCTCAATATCATTTTTATAAACCTCCTACGTCATATTCCTTGTTCTATTATTTTTTTAATTCACCTCGCAATGAAAACTTTACAGAATATTCCAGCACTAAACAAGACTGGTTCTCTGTCAATCTTTTTGTTAACATAAATATATATTAAGATGTTACTTAATTAGGTGAATTGTAAACTTTGTTTATATAATTTTCTAAATATTCTTTATTTACGATGGACTATTTGTGTTGGTCAATCAAAACGGACCTAGCGAAGCGAAGGGAGTATTTGACTTGACCAACCGCGCTACACCCGAACCCTCTCGGCACTGAACAAACTACCGTTTGTTCCTGCCAACCGGCGAGGGAGCCCCTCAGGGATTGAGGGGTTGGGGAGTTCGATTGAGGGGGGCTGGGGAAGAGATCCCCAGTGGGTTTGGGCAAAGCCCAAGGTCTTTATTCGGCAAGCCGAATTCCCCGTAGGGGCACACTCTTTACGATAGTAAAGTATAGTGTGCTATACTTTACATGGAAGTCCACCGAAAAACAGTAGAGAAGTATATATACTTTATAGAGTGGTCGAGAACAAAATAAAGAGAAAAAATAGGACAAGTTGAGGTGAGGATTCGTGAGTTTTGCTATTTGTAGAATGCAGAAATTTAAAATGCGAGATGTGAAAGGAATCCAGATTCATAATCAACGAGAAAAAGAGAGTCATACAAATCCTGATATTGAAAAAGAACAAAGTCATTTGAATTATGATTTACATAACGATCAATACATTGATTATTTAAGAACAGTGAAAGAAAAAATTGAACAGAACGTTGAAACCAATCGAGCAATTCGAAAAGATGCGGTTGTGATGTGTGAATTTGTGGTAACAAGTGATAAAGCTTTTTTTGAACGTTTAAGTGAAGAAGATCCAGATTCTCAAAAAGAATTCTTTGAGGAAGCCTATAGCTTTCTTAGAGAGCGATATGGAGAACAAAACATTGTACATGCAGCGGTACATTTGGATGAAAAGACGCCTCATATGCATGTAGGAATGGTTCCAGTAACGGAAGAAAAGAAGTTGTCAGCAAAACAGATTTTTAACCGTAAAGAGTTAGTCTCACTTCAAGATGATTTTCATGCTCATATGGTGGAGAAAGGCTTTGATTTAGAGCGTGGTGTATCTAGTGATAAAAAACATATTGAAACGACGCGTTTGAAGGCTTTAACAGCAAAAGAAGAAGTACAAGTGTTAGAAGAGACTCTTTTAGAAAAAGAGTTGGAAAGGCAACAAATAGAGAAATCTATGAATCAGATGAAAAATCGTTTAAATGCTTTAAAAGGAGCTGTTAAAGTAGGAAAACAAGTAGAAGAGATGCCTGTGAAAGAAAAAGGGGGTCTCATACGCTCTAAAACGGTTGAAATTGGTTTAGAAGACTTTCAAAGGATTAAAACCCTTGCAAAAGCATCGGAGGCCTTTAAAAGGGAAAATGAGACGTTACAGAGACAAAATCATGCTTTGAAAGTGAATAATACAGATTTACATACATCTGTAAAACGTTTAGAAAAAGAGAAAAAAGAATTAGAACCATATAAAGCGAAATATGAGAGACTTCAAAAGTTATTTGCACAAATGCAGGAGTTTTATAAAGAACGAGTTCCTCAAGGATTGGAGAAATTTCAACAAATTGTAGGGTATTGCAAAAAGAAAGTGAATATCACTTTAAATCCCTTTAGTAATACTCGTTATAGTGAAAACAATTTAACAGAACATGAAAGAAAAGGATATGATCTTGCTTCAAAAGATATACAGCAAAAGAAAAAAGAGAAAAATAGAAATAGAGATAGTGGTTTAGAGAGATAAAAAGCATTACACCCAAAAACAAGAAAAGGATTTGCTCATATATTCTTTAAAAACATAAGGTAATGTAAACCGTTAAAACACATTTATGTCTCAGTTAATACCCTCTTACTCAAGGAGGAATTATTATGGGTTTTGGAGGTAGTTGTGGCGGCTTTGGTGGTGGATTCGCTTTACTAATTGTGCTGTTCATCCTGCTAATCATTATTGGTTGCAGCTGTTGGGGTGGGGGATTCGACGGAGCTTGCTAAAAACAATTAGAAAAGGCACTCATATGGGTGTTTTTTCTTATGAAAAAATCCCTACATAGGCATCTACATTCATTTATTAGAAACATATAAAAAGGACAGACATAAATTATATTACGTTTTGATGTATTCTTCTTATTTTATAAATATGTGACATAGCTAAAAAGCCCAAAGTACTACACCAAAAAGTACCCAATTTTAAAGAATCATGGGTACTTTTTGAGTTATTCTTTCTCTTTTAACATTTTAATATTGTTGTAATTATATTTGTCAAAAAGCGTATTGTTTTCTTTTTTACTTAATAAAATTGTTCCGTTAAAACCAACATACTTTTTCTTATTATGTGCATTTTGGAAAGCTACTTCTGGATTTATTATGTATACATTAGCTGTACCTACTTTTGCAACATTAATAAAATTATGCTCTTCAAGATATTTAATAGCTTTATATATTGTTGTTCTACCCTTTCCAAATTCTTCACTTAAAAGTTGTTGTGAGGCCATTACTAGATTGTTATTGTTCATGTTATCTAAGAAAAAGACAAAAATTTCACTAGCTAATTGATTATCTTTAATTAATAATTGTAGAGCTTTTAACCCCATTCCTTTATAAACTTGTACAAATGGAGGATTATCAGCTTCTTTTTTACGTTGTTCAATTTCTTTTTGTTCAGCATCTTTTAAGTCGATTAATTTTTCAACAGAAGACAAAGGTAATCCAGTTAATTCAAGAATTTGCATTAAATCGTTTTTACTGATGTTAATATCATCTTTATTTTGCAAAATTATCAACCTTTCTTCGTGAACATATATGTTCACGTTTGTGAACGTCTTGTTTAAATAATAGAACAAGACGTTCACAAAAACAATAAAAAAGTGAACGTCTTGTTTCCTTATGTTCACCCCTAGGGTGAACATATATGTTCACCCTAGGGGTGAACATAAGGAAATTATAAACCCATATTTATCAAGGGTTTACTAGGTTTTCCCTTCTATATCTATTAATGGGCTATTCACTTATCAATGGACAGGTAGTATTTTTGAGAAAAAACCTCTCAAAAATCTCCACCTTTTTCGCTACGCTTCACCATTGATAAGTGAATTTCGGCAGGTATAGGCATGTCGCCAAGCCGAACATACCAAAAACGAGGATTTAAGTAGCACGACTTGGACTAGTAATTATACCTGCCGAACCGCTTAAATTAGCTGTCCATAAAATAGCTCTTACTCTATGTTTTTATGACACTATAAGGGGCTAGCCCCTCGCTGCGCTTCACCCCAGCCTTTGCACTCACACCCAAAAACAAGGAGACCTCCTTGTTTTAAACAAAGAGGTCTCCTTATTTTTTAAGTACAACATAATATTACTTTATCTGTATCTTTTTCCTGAATTTTTAAATTTTTTCGTTCATCAATTTTGTAAGGAATATCATTATCTTTTAACTTCTTCAATAAATAATCATTTTCATGTACATTTTCTTTCCAAATAATATATTTTTCATTTCTTGCATCATTGAAAAATATAATTCCAGCTAAACATAAAAATAAAATTGTTAATGTTGCAAGTAAAATGTAGATTTTTTTCATAGACTAAGGTTTTTTCCCCTATATTTTTTATTTATTGATTTGTCCATAATAACCATCCTTCAGGTTTTCTTATATATTTTAATAAACCATTTCTTATATCTTGTTTAAGATTATCAGCCATGGATTGTTCAAATAAAGAATAACCATTAGCAACTCTCCAATTATACATATCTCTTCCCTTTTGATTGTTATAATAATCCATATCGTGTAGTTTTTTCTCTGTTGGATTATATCTTTCATGATTGTCTGCTACAATTTTCGCATTAGAACAACCTATACTTTTACACATTAAAGCATTCCAGTATGAATGCCTAAATGCATCACCTTTTCCATTATCTTGACTCTCTTTAGAATAGTATGCATTTGTCATATTCAGCGCAGTATTCACATTCAATCTTGCTTTTCCACACTTATAGGCACCAATTGCATTAAGACATGCTTGTGTTTCTTTAGTTTTTCCTAATGCCCCAGCAATACTACCGCTATATT
>NZ_CM000745.1:5520008-5520528 GCF_000161455.1 Bacillus pseudomycoides DSM 12442 | reverse complement strand
TTATACAACACTTCGATTGTAACCAAATGGGCTTTCTCATGATATGGAGATGCATATAAACCATCTGACTCTGTTTTTGCCATACTATCTACCTCTTTCCCTTTTTTATTATTGATTTCTTTATCTAAAATACTTTCAATTGTTTCAATAAATTCCACAGACGTTTCATGTACTTCTTTTAGCAATTTGGATTTATCTTTTAACTCTTTCCCTTGCGTCCAGTTTGCTAAGTATCCTAACGAATACTCGCTTGTATCAATTCCAAAGTAGTAAGAAACCGTATAAGCTGCCATTTCTGCCTGAAACTCTTTTTCTGGTGCCGTGTAATTCATATGTGTTTCGGCTGTGTGAAGTTTGGCATGGGCAAGCTCATGAAGAAGTGTTTTCACATTCTGTAATTCACTATTTCGTGGATTTAAAGCAACTTCTTTTGTTAGGGTATAGCTCACCCCCTTTGCGACCCCAAGCTCTTGTTTCGGTTCAATAATTTTCACACCGTTTTTTTCCGCAATAGCTTCCA
>NZ_CM000745.1:5514368-5519908 GCF_000161455.1 Bacillus pseudomycoides DSM 12442 | reverse complement strand
CGTGCTTGCGGTGTTTTAAGTAAATTATCAATTTCTTTCTCAATCTTCTTTCCAAATTCTTTAGCCCCTGCATCAGTACTATTTATAGGGGTATATATAGCAAACGGAATAGGTTGGTTCAGTTCTATATAAGCCCGCATTGAAAAACCTTTGTATTCTTTTTTATGGAACAATTCTTCAAGAATATAACTGTAGATCATGTCCCATCTATTCTCTATTTTTACGATATCCATATTTCTTTGGCTAACATTAATAGTATATGGTCTAATATCTTGATTCTTTAGTTTAGTGTTAATCTCTTTTTTTACCTTACTTGTATTTACAGTATCAGCTATTTCTAGGTCTACTGTTCTTGGTGTATCGCTCATGGAGGCACTAAGGAAGTCCTTTTCATCTACCGTTTCCATAATAGTGTCCATAACTTTTGATTCTTCACTTTTTGCTTCTTCTTTATCGTTCTGTTGACAGGCACTTAATAAAGTGGCTAATAAAAGAGGTAACAATAATCCTTTTCCTTTTTTCATCCCAATCTCCTTTCCAGTGATTCCTTGTTATATATTTGAATCGTATCTGAGCCTAGATTATAAAGAAAATACTTCAAGTGTAATTGACCTAACTTCTATTTTCATATTGGATTAGGTATTCTCCAAAACAAACGAAAAACCTGCATCTCATTTTGGGGGTTATTTTACTTTGCTATTAACTGAATTTGAAAAATATCCGATTCTTTTAGACCTAGAACTCTCATTTCATCTTTAAAAGTTCGCCAGGACGCAACTTTAATGGATTTTGTACTTTTATCCCTTAATGTATACACTCTTATATACTGTAGCTCTTGTTTTTTATTTTCCTTCACACTATCTTCCTCCGTTATTTTTAATCGATGAAATCATAATATCTTTTTAACGAAAGTTTAGATTTAAAACCTACCTGTTTTATAATTTGTTCCTCTAAAATTCCATGTTCAATCAGCCGTAAAATGAAGGTATTTCGAAGATGTTGTGCTGAAATTCCTTTTCGTAAATTCGCTCTTTTAACTTCAATTCGAATCATTTTTTGGACGGCAATTTCTGTTAGAGCTTTAGGCGCATCATTTTCATATGACCAATGATAAGTTTTCCGAGTAAAATCAAAGGCTACAAACAATGGATCATTGCTATGGTATCTTGGACGAACAGGTTCAGGAATGGTTTTGTAATAGTTAAATAAGCGCTTTTTATCGTCTTCAGTTAAAAAAATCGTTCTTTCTATACCCACTATTCCTGGTACTGAGATCGTATTGTTTTCAAAATGGATGTACTTCATCTGTAAACCGACAAGTTCTTGTAAGGATAATCCATTATGAATGAGCAAATGCACAATTGAAATGTTACGATCCATAAGTAACGGACGAACAGAACGTTGTTTTTCTGTTAATCCTTCTAATGAACTTAAAATGGACTTTAAAGTTTTCTCTTCCTCCTTTGTAATAAAATCTTCATCACGTAACGCACGGTTCGGTTGAATACTAAGTTGCATGCCCTCTAACGGATTTGGCAGTTTTAAATACTGATATAGTCTATTTAAGACAATATAAACACGATGCATTGTTTTGTCAGAGTACTGTCGTTTCTTCTTTAGATCGTAAAAATACGCTTCATAATCCTTTTTATCAAGTGTCGTCCATATATTGCATGTAGGGAGTTTTTTAGATTTTTGCAACCATTGACCAAAATCTTCAATATCATAAACATACCGTTTAATTGTGGAAGGTTTTCTTCCTTTATCTAGTAAGAAAGAAGCAAAATGCTGTACTGTGTCTTGGAATTCCTTTGTTGGCATAGCCTTATCATCCTATTTTTTTCTTTTAGTATATCAAATTTGGAAGTTAGCTGAACGTCTGTATGCTCTTCCAAATTCACACATAACATACTTAAATATTTTAAAAAAACATTTTATGAATAAAAAAAGAAGATTGACTGATCTCAATCTTCTTTTAGGAAAGGAACTAACCACCTTATTTTTATCATATTATATCTTTTGTTAATTTTTAATATTACAACCATGAATAACAGTTATATCTATATTGAGAAATTTATCACAAAATTAGTTGTAAATGTTTTTGAAAACGAAAGTAAACTTTTAGCAGAAAGTTTACTTTCGTTTTCCCTTAAACATTGACTTCCATCTAATTTCATTGATATTATAAAAAATTACGAAAAAGTATACATTCAAATCACTGAAAATAAAGGGATTGAAAAGCAGATGGATAAAAAGCAACATTTAATTGATGTACAACCAATTCGGAGCAAAGAACAGCTCGAAGATATGAAATGGTCTCTTAAACGTCATTGTTCAGATCGTGATTATATTTTATTCCTACTTGGGATTAATACTGGATTACGTGTAAGTG
The DNA here is from genome assembly GCF_000161455.1 of Bacillus pseudomycoides DSM 12442. Classification (GTDB taxonomy): domain Bacteria; phylum Bacillota; class Bacilli; order Bacillales; family Bacillaceae_G; genus Bacillus_A; species Bacillus_A pseudomycoides. The sequence goes on along the minus strand of NZ_CM000745.1, from coordinate 5,517,516 downwards.
ACTTACTTAAAATGGAAACGAATGAGATTTTAAAATTAAAGCGAAAAAAACGGAAAGAATTTAAAGTTAAAGAAGGAAAAACAAAAAAGGAACGTATCATAAATATTACATCTATTTTTGAGGAAGTATTTCCATACGCTGAAAATCTAAAAAGTACCTGGTTATTTCCTTCTCGAAAAGGTGATAAACCCATTAGTAAAATTCAAGCCTATCGAAAGTTACAAAAAGCCGGAGATTTTGCCGGAGTAGAATCATTAGGTACTCATACTATGCGTAAAACATTTGGATATTGGTTTTACAAGCAAACAAAAGATATTGCTATGCTACAAGAAATCCTGAATCATAGTACGCCACAAATCACATTAAGATATATTGGAATCAATAAAGAAGAAAAAGATAATATCATTGATACATTTCGCATCTAATTTATTTTAGGTGCTTTTTATAATCTTGTTCCACAAACGAGTGTTTTAATTGAGCAATAATCACAATAACCATTAAACTTTTTCAAAAAAATAACTCCTCTACAAAATTATACCTATCTATTTTGATCATTCTTTTTTCAAAATGGATTCTTTTTATTTAGCGTAAAACTTGGGATTACGAGGTGTTTTTGATCAAACTCTATTTCAAAGTTACAATTATAAATAAATAATATATGCTTTTCATAAGAAAATATGGTAACATTTTTTCGTGAATTATACTATTTTGATATTTTATATTGTTTTTTTTCGTGAATTATACTTGACGGAAATTAATTTATGAGTTTATACAAGAACTATACGAAAATGTATCATTTAATCTAATTAACAGGAGAAAATAATGAATAATTCCATCGACATACAATACTTGTGTGATCTCGTACATAAAACCTTTAATGTACCTGTTCACATTTTATCTACAGACAAAAAAAACTTATTTTATTCTACTTCTGATGATGTTTGTAGTCCTTTTTATCCTTCTAAAGAAGAACATCTTAGTGAGATTTATCAAGAAAATGATCCCTATAACTTTCCACTTTTCAGGGGTAACAGTTATCTTGAAAATTTCGTCCTAATTCATATTACAAATCATGATTATATAAAAGGAACTATTATAATCGGTCCCACTGCACATCCAAAGGTATCAAATGATATGGCCATTATGCTTCGGAAAAAATTCAGCTCAAATGATAAAATTCAAGAAGGACTAGCCTATTGTCAGTGCCTACCTAAGATTAAAAAAACTACTTTAATTGATATAGGAATTTTATTACATTACATGATTTTCAATGAAAAGTTAGATGTAGGTATTGTTTTGGAAAAAAACAAAGTGCTAGAAGATGCTCACTATAAAATCGTGAAACCTGATTTATATATTTTTAAACGCCGACAAAATGATTTTGAAAACCCCAACCTACCACATATACATAAATTTTTTTCAACAATCAAAGAGGGCAATAAAAAAAAATTAATACAATATAAGCGTTCAGTTTCACAAGAAGATAATGGACTTATGTTAACAGATGATGCTCTCAGAAATCGAAAAAGTAATGGTATTATTGCGATTACCCTAGCTACCCGATACGCGATAGAGGGTAAACTTCCAGCAGGTGTTGCTTATGCTCTTAATTATTTATATATACACACCATAGAACAACTAGATAATGCGCACGCTATTAAGCGATTAGTAGAAGATGCTTTATGTACTTTTGCAGATCGTGTGAAAGAATATAATACGCAAAATTTTTCAAATGCGGTTACTACATGTATAAATCATATTAACAAAAATATTTACGGTGGAATATCTCTCAATGAACTCGCTAGTTACTTGGATATTTCTCCAAGTTATTTATCTAAATTATTTAAAAAAGAAGTAGGGGTTCCTTTAAGTGAATATATTCAAAGGGAACGAGTGGAAGAAGCAAAAAGATTATTAACACTTACTACATATCCATTATCAGATATTTATGCTTGGCTTAACTTTAATGATCAAAGTTATTTTACAAGGGTTTTCAAAAAATCCACAAACATGACTCCTAGACAATACCGTGAAAAATATACTGTAATATAAGCTTGATATCGGGTTCTGGTGCAAAAACTTCAATATACGTGTAAGTAATCTCTAAAACTTTGACATACTGATCCTATTACTCTAGAAAGGGTACGTGATTGCCCTGGAAAAAGTGCTTATCCATCTCTCATAAAACGATTATGCGTTGCGTTCATCAGTATGTTTCTAAATTGGAGAAACGAATCTGACGTCGCCCCAAACTAATCACTCTTGAAGAGTCAATGAAACATATATCAAAGTAAAAAAGCAATGGATATATTTATATCGTGGTGTTGATTTGAAAGGAAACACAATCGATTTTTTCCTAAGCAAAACAAGAAACCAGAAGGCTGCAAAGCGCTTTTTCAAGAAAGCTTTGCGGCCTTTTCATGTTTTAAAACTTCTTGTTATAACGGATGGATAAGAATCCATTTTATTATTTTCATGTTAAGTATTGAGGTGGTTGGAATGAATTGTATTTCAGAGGTTTTTTATGACTATATAAAGATGTTTTTGAATAATATGGTAAATCAAAGAGCGTGATAAATTAAGTATTTATTAATAGTAATATCGGGAATTATTCCATAAAACTTAATAATATAACATATATTACTTGATATATCTACATTTTATGCAATTATGCATACCTAAATAAAGGTAAAAAAATATAAGTAATACCATTAAATTATTCTATAAGTATTTTTCTAAAATAAAAACTAACCCCCTCTAAATTAATATAGTTATTTTTTCATTGGATATAATAAGTTGTAATCATTATAATTACTACAATAGCATTCATCATTAATTTTATTAGTATAATATCCCCTCGCTCATATTAAGTATGTAACAATAAAATTATCGAATACATAAGATAAAATTCTACTATTTACGACAAAATTTTACTATATACGCAGCGGGAATTTAATGTTTTAATAAATAACATAACTGGTAGGACCACTAAGAAAGGAGCAAATTACACTAAATAGGAGTTTAGTAAAGTTGCAAGTAACATTATGTCGGTTTAAACTTTCTTAATATTCAGTTAATTCAAAAGGGATCTCGAATCACAAAAGTATCATATTTGTACAAAATTGGTTTTAAGTTTCTACATAGCAAC
>NZ_CM000745.1:5513956-5514268 GCF_000161455.1 Bacillus pseudomycoides DSM 12442 | reverse complement strand
TCAAAAATAAGGAAATATTGATTCCGTTGCAAAGTTACTCAAAACATAGAGAATCTATGATTACATTGTTAAATGGTTATAAAATAATTAGTAAATCCCTATATAACGAAAAGGCGAAGTCTGATTCAAGACTTCGCCTTTCACTATAAATTTTCTTTAATACTTGATGATTTAAAGGCTGCTAAACAAAGTTGAAATGATATTCATAACGATGCAGAACTAGCTTCAAAAGATATCGCTTTTAAAGGAGAAATGAACTTACAATCAAAACCTATATAGGAGGAATATGAAATGATGAAAAAACTCCCTTAT
>NZ_CM000745.1:5513300-5513856 GCF_000161455.1 Bacillus pseudomycoides DSM 12442 | reverse complement strand
AGGGATTATGGATGACGACAAGTTCCGGAAAAACACTGATGTTTCCAGCTGTTACGTTCCCGTATGGACAAGAAATCATTGAGGAAGTGATCATAACTCAATTACAGTGTGAAAATAAGAAAAAACACGGTAAACCAATTACGTGGTCTGTGGAAGACTATGGGGAATATTACATTGTAAAATGTTTAGTCGATGTACCGGAAAATCCTCACACAAATTATAGTAAATCAGATGGTGTCATTGGTTTGGATTGTAATCTTGAGCATTTTGCGTGGGCGAATGTAACGAAGGATGGGAATTACAAAGGAAGTGGTTCCCTTGGTTTTTCTATCATGGGTAAATCCACAGGACAAATCACAAAGATCATCGAAGTGGAAGCGATTCGCTTAGTGGACTTAGCGGAGCGGTATAACAAGCCGATTGTCATCGAGAAGTTAGATACAACCCAATCGAAAACAGGGAATCGATATGGAAATAAACATGCGAATCGAATGAGGAGTATGTTTGCTTATGAGAAGATGACAAGTGCAATTCTGAATCGTGCAGATAAAAGGGG
>NZ_CM000745.1:5510565-5513200 GCF_000161455.1 Bacillus pseudomycoides DSM 12442 | reverse complement strand
AAACTTTTTTAATATCTGTAAACACGCTTCATAAACCTCTTCAGTTAAACAGGTTGGTTGTTCCAAAGTAATTGCTCGCTTAAACCCTCCACCGATGTACTTACTGTAACCTATAGCAAGTTCAACCGTCCTACAACATTTATCCATAGATCGTAGGCGAAAACAAGTCTCCTCAATTTGTTCTAGAAGTAGCAATTTTAATTTATTAAGACTAAAGCAATCTTCTAATAAGATTTGTCCTTTCGTTATAGAAGTACTTTTAGGAACGTATTTATTAGCAATACGGCTTTCATCTATACCAAATGAAAAACGATGTAACTCTTCACCTTTTACCTTTCCAAATCGCTTTATTAAACGCTCTTTGGGTGTATTTGCAACATCCTTCAAGGAAAACAGTCCCATGCTATGCAATAATTCCTGTGTAGCTACTCCAATTCCGCAAATTTTTTGGAGCGGTTTGATTTCCCATAATTTTTTGGGGACATCATCATATGACCACATAGCAATCCTTGATTTTGAATGTTTACTTTCCACATCTAGAGCAACTTTCGAGAGAAATAAGTTAGGTGCTATCCCAATTGATGCGGTTATGCCTGTTTTGTCATAAATTTCTTTTTGTACCCTCTTAGCAATTACAATTGGATCACGCCCAAATAAATGCGCTGTCTGTTGGAAATCAAGGAATACTTCATCTATTGAAAAAACGTGTAGGTCTTCCCATGCTACATACTTTGTATATATCTCTGTGATTTGATTTGAAATTTCAACAAATTTTTGCATTGTCGCATTAACTACAATGATTTCTGGATCTTTTGGCAGTTTGTGCAACCTAGTTGCTGTAGAAATGCCCAATTTTTTCAGTTCGGGAGTGGCAGCCAGCACAATAGACCCTTTTCTATTTACATCCCCAACGACAGCTAATTTTACTTTTAATGGATCTAATCCCCTCATGACACATGCACAACTGGCGAAAAATGAACAAAGGTCTACACACAAAATAATTCGGTTAGGTAATAAAGAATAATCATACAAGGTAACCCTTCCAAATCAGAACGTTTGTTCTTATTATAAACCTTGTTTTTCGGTTTATACAATCATTTTGTAAATAATTTTTAATATCAATGTGATACGTGAAATTATATGTAATTCTTCAAAATTCGACCACGAAACACTTTTATATCTCTTAACTTAAGAAACTCGCTTTTATGTCTTTATAAATTAAGAAAAGCTCAAACCCATATGTACCAATGGATTTAAGCTTTTTATTTTATAGGAATACTCGTTGCAACAAGATGCAATTATATTTCAGCGTATTCGCATCTTGTAGCTATTATTATGTATGCTATATTCCACAAAATAATTACAAAAAATCTGTTATTCTCCTTATCTATTTATATTCTATGCACCACAAGAAAGACATATGCACCATTGAAGGTGAGTGTGTATAAATTAAATTGAAAGTGTCCAAAATAAAAGTTAAATAGGGTAAAAGAAAGGAAGGCACTTTCATGAAAGGAAATAAAAGAAATCGTACAAAATTAGGGAAGTGGTTAGACCGTAACGGAATAGAACAACAGGAATTAGAACAAGAAACTGGTGTTAGTCGTAATACAATTTCAAGATTATGTAATAATAAATCTCACACACCAAGTTTACCAGTTATTCAAAAAATCCTTCGAGCAATTAAAAAGGTGGACAGAAGTGCCAAAATAACTGACTTTTGGGACATGTAAAAAGCACAAGGAGGATGATTCACCCTGTGCTTTTTACTTTCACAATACTTCTTTTAATAAAAATGTCCGTACATACACATCATGTTTTATCCCGTAACTCTCTAACTTCTTTTCACGATAATCAGAAATTGTAAAAAATAAAATGTTGGGTATTATATCTCTTTGTTTTTTATATATCTTTGCAATCAAACCATAATATTGTACCTTTTCTTCATTTACTCTCATATGTTGCAACCTATCAATCTCAACAAAATGAGGTACTTGATCTATTACATAATAAGCATCTGGTACGATTGTCTTTTCTTCACCTTGATATCTAAATTGTATAACTTGCTCTGTTTTCCAATCTGGAAAATCAAGCCACATCCACGCTTCATTTCTTAACAGAATATGTTCAAGTTGATGTTTCTTTTTTCGTTCATTGGGATCCAATCCTAGCAAGGCTAAACCTTTTTTGTTGAGATAATATACATACTCCCGATTATGCGAAGTGACATGACAATATTGGCGCAGATCCTTCAGAACACGATTTGCATTTCGAATACTACCTAGAGCATGAATCGCTTGCAATTGCCTCCTAGAGGCAAATTCCAGCTTATTTAAACTGGATAAAATTTCGATCTGTCTGGCTTTCTGTTTGAGCTTTTGATGTCTCATACTCTTTCACCACCTTATATTGCTTCAGTAAATCCCACATGTCTTTATCCTTTAAATACGGTACCTGGATTTCCTCTGTCCGATCAGTCTTAAATAATGCTCTTCCTGGAAGAGAAGGCAGATCCTCAAGACCTGGTTCATCCAAAGCAACTTGTGAAGCAACCGCTGTTGGTAATCGAAAACCTAGCTTTGCATCAGCATTTTGTTTGATTTGTCTTGGCAATGTATCAGAGGTTGGATATTGG
>NZ_CM000745.1:5509373-5510465 GCF_000161455.1 Bacillus pseudomycoides DSM 12442 | reverse complement strand
GTCGGCTCTTATTGAATTGAACCCAAAAAGTTAGACAAGAGAATTTAAGTAGCTTCTTTGAGCATGGGTCCGATATTGTAAAGGACTCATGCCTTTTAATTTTACTGTAATTCTTTTGTGGTTATAATACTGGAACACTTCGATATACAATGGTTCAGTGCTTATTCAAAATATCCGGCAGGTTATGATATTAACACATATGATGGTTCTAACGGAAATTATACAGATAATGTAGATGGATCTGTTCCATATGGAATTTATGCGTGTCAAGACGGATATATTGATATTGGTCAAAACATTTGGGTAGAAGAAAAACATTTTGATGTAAAGTAGTATCTCGAAATTCATGAATATTAAATTAGATGAAAAAAAGCATCATAGGATGCTTTTTTTGCGGTGGGGTTAATCCCTGTAAAACGGTGATCGGAGCGTAGAGAGAAATTAATGGAAGAGCAACTGATACATAGTTGCTCTTTTTCTTTTGAAAGAAAGTGATAACAATGAATCACTTATAGAAAAAGCTAGCCATATATGCATTAAGCCATCAGGTGTACTTAGTAACACAGTAGAAATTTCAGGTGAAAAAACAAGAGAATAAAACGGAGATGTTCAGTAATGGAAATTAGACAAAAATTAGTTAACTCAAGTAAATATGGTATAAAGTGTCCCTATGCAATGACACCGGAATTCATCACAGTGCATAATACGTACAATGATGCATCAGCTGAAAATGAAATATCTTATATGATTGGAAATAATAATTCAGTTTCATTCCATGTTGCAGTAGACGATAAAGAAGCAGTACAAGGTATTCCGTTCGATCGTAATGCTTGGCATGCTGGTGATGGTAACGGAAATGGGAATCGTAAATCTATCGGGGTTGAAATTTGCTACTCTTTAAGCGGTGGGGATAGATATTACAAAGCAGAAGATACTGCTGCAATTATTATAGCTCAGTTAATGGAACAATTTAACATCCCAATTAGTAATATACGTACTCATAAATCGTGGAGTGGAAAACATTGTCCACACCGTATGCTCGACGAAGGAAGATTGGACCATTTCATTGAGAAGGTAAATAACGCATTTAAC
>NZ_CM000745.1:5507090-5509273 GCF_000161455.1 Bacillus pseudomycoides DSM 12442 | reverse complement strand
GAAAAGATTATCTTGAAAAAATATGAAGCGAATGGTGCTTGTGCAATAACAGGAGAAGTATCTGATAAAAATATTTCTTTAGCAGACGGAAAGATTACGCTAAGCCCAGCAGGTGCAGAACTTATAATAGAGGAATTACAGAAGAATCTTGTAAAATAATTGGCTCCTTTTAGGGGAGCTTTTTTAAGTTATATCTAAAAAAATTCACGTACCGTAGTTATTAATAAAAACAAATACATGCCAATAAAGCTCTACAACTAATCCTGTCCTTTTCTTATAAAAGGCGCATACAATACGCCGTTGGGTTCAATATATTGAAAAAGACACCTATAAAATTCGAAAAAGGGGCACGGCAACATGCCCATTAGACTAAAAAAGAAAAACACCCCCAAAACGAAAATTCTATTCATTATTGACTACTGATAACGATGGGTTATGTGAACTATAAGAAACCTCTGATTTAGATAATCAGAGGTTTCCCTTTTTTACATACCTGAAAATGGGGCATGTTTCCATATTAAAAGGGTAGGCAAAGTCTTTTTAATGTTTGTTATTAGCTTTTGTATGAATTTAATTTCAGATAATTGTTTATTGTATTCTTCTAATTGAATTAGATATTCATAATCATTTTGAAACATTGTATCTTTTAAAAGTTTGTTCAAATCCATGGCTAGGAAAAGGGTTAACATAGATAAGTATTGTGTTCCTCCTTTTGAAGCTCTTTTTCGTAAGAATGTAAGGATTTGCTCTTTGGTTTGAAGACATATGTAACGTTTTTGAAATGATAAACCTAATATTCGTCTTTCAATTACTTTTATTTGTTTTTTTCGCTGTATACAATCTAAAACAGAATTATATAGTTTGTGACTTGATCGTTGTTTTCCGCAAATTGTTAGTATCCACATTCTTATATTGTGATTGTCATCTAAATGTTGTGTTAAATCTAAGGTATGTTGTAAATAAGGGATATCAGATGACTTACTAGTCCTATGTACAATAAATTTATGATCTATATAAATATACTTTTGAAGGTAAAGTTCTAGCAATATGTTTATTATAATGAATATTTCTATATTTGATTGTAAAGGAGGTTGTATAGTTTGAGTATCATCATCTACAGATAGTAAGAAAAAAAGCTCAGGGACTGTTAGATATTCCATTTTTTCTTATCACCTTTCTTTAGATAGAATTTGTATTTAAATATATTTTCATCTTTTTATTTCATAAATCCTTTTGGATTATTAATAGAACTTAGCTACCGAGAAGTGGGGTTATGTAAACTTCAGATGTATACGGGGTTCAGCCGAGATACGTGTAAAAACGGGCCATAAGCTTTATTTTTTTCCATATCTACGATATACAAAAAAATAAAGAAACACGAATTTTATAGGCTAAGATATTTTTTGGAAGTAAAAACCTTGATTATTCTGCTTAGTGTAAAAAAATCAAGTTTTTTTATTTGTAGAGTGACAATAAAGTTATTTAATTTTTGATGTAGATTACTTCACCGCACTTAAAAATATAACAATAAAGTTGTTTAAATCTAAGAGTTATTTCATAATCGCGCTCGATAGTGGAAAAGTGAAGAACGCGAAGGAGTTACATTAATAATCCGCAGTTATTTTACTAAGCTCCCGTGAACCCAAAAAGAAAAAACGTCCCCACATCGTGCAGGAACGCATAATAAACATTTACTTTTCTGCTGAGATTATTAAGAACATAGGTCTACGAAGTTCTTCTTTCATTTCGGGAATACTCTTTAACATTTCTTCGGAAGGAATTGGTCACTGGAAGTAGGAGAAAACCTCATCGTTTTCACACCAGAGAAACCGGGAACCTAAATGTACAGCTGCTGGATGGGGATGATCCGCGGTATAATCATTGTGAAAGAAGCATAGGAGGAAGTAAAAGCTCCGTAAAGAAAATCGGCTGTATCCAATGAAGATAGCTGGTTTTAAAAATATTTAGAAAATCCAGTTGACAGTTCATCTACTGCGTGTTACGATATACCTGTAGTAGGTCACACTGAATAGTGAGGTTGCAAAAATATTTTTAAGAAAAATAGTTGACACCTTCTACTCGGTGATACAATATACATGTAATAAGTAATACTGAATAGTGTGATTTCCCAAAAGCTATTCAGTAAAAATTTACCTTAGTACTCTGTTATACTGAATATAAGT
>NZ_CM000745.1:5503431-5506990 GCF_000161455.1 Bacillus pseudomycoides DSM 12442 | reverse complement strand
GAAGATGAAAACAGCTTTGCAAGATGCTGGGGTATTTGCAAAATCTATGAATGACTATTCTTGTTTGTTAATTAATAATCCAGATGTGAATTTTGAAGGGATTATTATTAATGGGTATGCAGATTTACCTATTAAAATTGTACAAGATCAAAAGAATGCAAGAGAACATGCTGTTAAATGGGATACGCAAATAAAAGGACAGCTTTTAGATACATTGACAGGCATTATTGAATACGATACAAAATTTGATAATCATTATGGAACATTAGTAGAGGCAATTCATACAGGGAACGGAGATATTCTTAAAAAAGGGATTACAGATTTACGAGGTGAAATTCAACAAAATGAAGAGTATGCACAAAAATTAATACAAGAATTAACTAAGTTAAAAGACGATATTGGACAAGATGTTAGAGCATTTGGAAGCGATAAAGATCTCTTGCAGTCGATTTTAAAAAACCAAGGAGCTGCGGTTGAGGACGATCAAAAGCGTCTAAATGAAGTTTTAGGACAAGTAAACTATCAGAAAGACATAGAATCTAAAGGATTGACAATGGTAAAGATTCCGTTTTTTCCCGTAATGATTTCTGGTGGTATAATGATAGGTGATGCAAGAAGTAAGTTAGGCTGGTTAGAGCCAGAATTAGCAAAATTACGTCAGACTGTAGATTATAAACTAACATTAAATCGTGTAGTTGGAGTTGCGTTTAATAATATTGATCAGATGCATAGTGCGATTGATAATGCTCTGAAATCTCTTACTTTTATGTACGACCAATGGAGTGATTTAGATCGTCAATATGGATCAGTTCTACAATTTATTGATAAGGCATCTGAAAAAGCTGATCAAAATAAATTTAAATTCTTACTACCCAACTTGAATGCAGCTAAAGACAGTTGGAAAACAGTAAGAACAGATGCGTTCACATTAAAAGAAGGGATAAAAGAATTAAAAATGCAACCCGTCACTCCACAAAAATAAGGAGATATCGGTTCTTTTTTAAAGCTTTTGAATAAACATGGCAAACTTAAGTTAGACGTTAAAGTTCTGCCATGATAAAAAAGAGAGCGGTTTGCTCTCTTGAGGGCTCTGGTGCAGAAAATTAAAAATGATTGAAAAAAGTCTTCAAAAATTATAAAGAATAGGTCATAAAGACTATTTAGGTGCAAGTATAATAAATGTAAAAATAATGTATGGACAAATTCCATTTAATCTTTAGAAAAATCTACTTGTTGGTGAGAAATTTATCTTTTGGTTCATGCATTTTCTTTATGTGGAACATCATCAGCATTTGGAGAACTCCTTCGGTTTATCCTACCGAAAAATATACTATTCCTTTTAAATTGGTATGTATAGTGACCTCAATTAAAGGAATAGTATATTTTTTCCGTCTTGGGGGTAATTCTTTTTCTTAGCTTGATGGTGATGTGGCTGTATCCCATATAACTTATGTTATTGAACTCTTTTATTATGTATCAATAAATACTAAGCATACTATTTAAACAACCTTTTAATAAAAAATTTCTTTTCTAAAAACAAACTACTTGTAGTACAAGCCAACATAAATCTAAGTTATTGCCGTTCTTGTTCCGTTACTACACAGATCCTCTTTGCTACTATTAAGGTACCACCAATTGCCCAGTAAATATGTATCAATCAAAATAAAGCAGGCCAAACAAAAGCTGTGTAACCTATACCCTTTAACCATTTCGAACGTTGCTTTTGAGATTTATTTAGTAAAATAAATCGAGGTTCATCTTCCTCTATTTGATGATTTTCGTTCCACGGAATCGCTCATGTCTAATGAGTTTAAGTAGGGCCTTAGGCCACTGGCGTTAGCCCCAAGACGATTAAAAGGAGCGCAACGGACAATAAAATCCAGCTAGGATGAGGGCGGCGCATTACCCAAAAAGAGATGATAGCACCATATAGAAAAGAGCTACCTGCAAGTAGGCCAGTCACGAGCCTTGCATCCTGCTTGAACCAGATTGCGGCGGCAATCAAGGTGAGCCCGCTGATTAACCAATTGAGCGTGGTAAAATGCAAAAGCAATCGTACGAGTTTTTGTATCGGTGCAGATATCTGCCCATTCGTCACAAAAACTGCCTCAATCGGCTTGATTATCAGCCGTTTCATCAGTATGCCGTGAACTATCGCGGTACCACCGCCGATGACCCCGGCTGCCGTCAATGTAATACTATGCCAGTCCATATCCATACACCTCCAGAGAATTTTACTAATGGGGAGATATCACTACATGCGCATCAAGCTATGAAAATATAAGTACTCCAAAACAAAAAAATGTATATTTTTTTGTTTTGATGGGCGTTATAAACTTCTTAAGTTGATGGATATATGGCGGTACACCTATATTTCTATTCGCCTTTTTCTAACATTAGAACCACGAATCTTGGTGAAGACATTGGTTTTCGCCCTGTCCTGGGATCCATCCTCGCTTTTTCTAATTCTTCCGCAACTATTTTTCTTACCTCACCTGCTGCAAACATAACTTGTTAAACTATAGGGCAGGATTATTTAATAAGAATATCTTTAAAGACCTAACAAAGGGGTATTAATTTCCTATATAATTATAACAAACAAAAAATAGATTATTTTAGGATGGCTGATATCTTGAAAACGAAAGCTAAATATCAAACTTGGATACGAATTTACAAACTACTTATTTTTTTTGTTATTTCACTCATTTTTCTCTTGGTAACATTATTACCTGTTAATTTATATCTGCGAGTCCTGTCAGGGGTTTTAGCGTTGCCTTTTATGTATATAGCATTCATACTTTCTTATTCAGTTTACCAATTCGCAGCATTTGGAGGGAATTATCAGTCAAAAATACATGATTTAATTGTTGCCAAGGTGAATTGGGATGGAAAAGGAAAAATACTAGATATAGGAACAGGCAGTGGTTCACTGATTATTAAACTGGCAAAGACTTTTCCTAAGTCCTTTTTAACTGGAATTGATTATTGGGGAGGGAATTGGGAATATTCGAAAGCTCAATGTCAACAGAATGCTGAAATAGAAGGGGTCTCTGATAGGGTTGATTTTCTGAAAGCAAGTGCTGCAGAACTCCCTTTTAATGATGATGAATTTGATATAATTGTAAGTTGTCTAACCTTTCATGAAGTAAAAGATAGAGAAAATAAAACTGAAGTAATTAAAGAAGCATTAAGAGTGTTAAAACCTGGTGGTGAATTTGTCTTCTTAGATTTGTTTATGGATGAAAAAATATTTGGGGATGAAAAAGAGCTCTTAAATGTCTTAAAGAAACATGGTGTATCTGAATTGAATAGCTACAAGCTTGCTAAAGAAATGAAATTGCCAAAGTTCTTATTGAACAAAAAAGTATTAGGAAATGCAGTGATTTTGAGTGGAAGGAAATAAGCGTGCACTAATTTGCTTACGAAAATAGCGCTGACTTCTCTATTATAAGGGCAACTACTTTATTCACTTAGTGAGCGATCATATACCTATTCAAGAATAGGGCGCTATTGTGGAGCAACATAGATAGGAAATGATCAAACTTTTTTATAAAAGAGT
>NZ_CM000745.1:5502029-5503331 GCF_000161455.1 Bacillus pseudomycoides DSM 12442 | reverse complement strand
TGATATGATCCCCTTATAGTAGACAGTAAAAAGAAAGCACATTAATCTGTTTACTATGGAGGGGATTTTTTCTATGGGTAAAATTAGAGTAACTTACGATATAGAATTTAAGAAAAAAGCAGTAGATTTATACCTTAAAGAAGGAATGGGATACAAAACGGTCGCTAAAGAACTAGGAATTGATCACTCAGTAGTAAGACGTTGGGTGAAACACTTTGAGGCTGAAGGTATCAAAGGACTAGAAGAAAAACGTGGTAAAGCGAAAGGGCCAGGTGTAGGTAGGCCAAGAATCAAGCCAGAAGATCCAGAAGCTAAGATCAGACGATTAGAAGCGGAAAATGAAATGTTAAAAAAGCTCTTAGGGATGTAAAAGGAGGAATGAAAGCTGTATCCAAAGCGAGAAAGTTTGAAGTCATCCACGAGATGTCGGAAAAAGGTTTTACGGTTACCGTTCTATGCGATATTGCCGGTGTAACCAGAAGTGGGTACTACAAATGGATAAAACGGCACTCGACGCCTTCTGAAAAACAATCGGAGGATGTCAAAATCAAGAAAAAGATATTGAAGTGCCATAAAAAACTTAGGGGAATTTATGGATACAGAAGAGTACAAGTTTGGCTGAAAGTCACCTATAACCTTCACGTTAATCACAAACGTATACAGAGGTTGATGGGTGAACTAGGTATCAAAGCGATTATTAGGAGAAAACGACCTTATTATGGAAAAAAAGAAGCTTATGTGATTTCAGATAACCATCTGAACAGGGATTTCCAAGCTTCAAAACCGAATGAAAAATGGGTAACAGATATTACCTACTTGATTTTCAATGGACAGAGATTATACTTATCCGCTATTAAAGACTTGTACAACAATGAAATTGTTGCCTATGAAATCAGTCGTAGAAACGACCTTAAATTAGTGCTAGATACACTTAAGAAGGCAAGGAAAAAGCGAAATGCGAAAGGGATTCTCCTACATAGTGATCAAGGGTTCCAATACACATCCCGTCAATATAATCAATTACTAAAAAAATATCAGATGAAGGCTAGTATGTCTCGGAAGGGAAACTGTTGGGACAATGCTTGTATAGAAAACTTCTTCAGCCACTTTAAGTCAGAGTGTTTTCATTTATACTCTTTCCGCAAAGCTGATGAGGTTAAATTTGCCGTGCGCAAATATATACACTTTTATAATCACCAAAGATTTCAAAAGAAATTAAATAACCTGAGTCCATATAAATATAGAACTCAGGTTACTTAGTTGTGCTTTTTGAATACAGTCTACTTGACAGGGGTCACTTCA
>NZ_CM000745.1:5476826-5501929 GCF_000161455.1 Bacillus pseudomycoides DSM 12442 | reverse complement strand
TTTTTCTTGTGCTGCTGGTGCTTTTGCCTCTGCTTTAGCAGGTGCTGCAGCTTGAGCAGGAGCAGGCGTTTCTTGTTTTTCAATAACAGGTGCTGTACCTGTTAAGAAAGGAACATGAACGTAAGCCGTTTTCCCATTATATTCGAATTGTAACCACTCATTTTGTACTTGGTTCGTTGTTTCGATCATATCGTCTTTCTTAAGCGTACCAAGAACTTCTGAGTTTGTGTTTGCTTCAGCACGTACGTTTAATACGTTTGCTGTTACGTAATAGATGCTTTTTGTAAATTCTGCGTTTACGAATGCGTCTTTACCATCTAATTTGATTTTTGACCATCCGTTTTCTGTATTTGTAACATCTAATTTATGACCATTTAATAATTTGCCTACAACTTGTGATTCAGTAGTTGGGTTCTCGCGTACATTTAATACGTCTGTTGTTACAACAGTTTCTGCTTTTGCAGAAGTAGTGAAAATCCCAAGACCAAAAACCGCTGCCGTTGCTATACCAATTAATTTTTTCATGATAGCCTCCATTGCGTTTGTTTTCGTGTCCTCATTATAGCAACAGTTTTTTTCGGAATTTGGGAAATCACACAATTACAAACCATTCGTAACAAATCATTAATACTCTGTAATATAGAAAGAAATAATAGAAAGCAGTTTTCATTCCGTGTTTTTAGGAGGTTTGATAGATATCTCTATTACTTATAGCATAGAGGATATTTTTCAACTGAGATAATAATGTTACGCAGTTATTACGATAGGGTTACTAAATGGTTACAATCCTTGAGTAATTCGTCGATTTGTGACTAAAATAGTTATATAAACATAAATAATTTGTTTGTGTATTCACAAAGAAGTGCTATATCCTTACAAAAACAACCGCATAATTGTTACAAAAAGAAAGAGCTGCTATCCGTAAATTTGGCTTTTTTCCAACTGTAACACACCTTTTTGGGGAAACACACTCCCATCCGCATCTATCTCGCACGATTTGGCGGTAGCATCTCCATTTTATAATCCGAACGGTTATATGGAGGCTCAACTGTCCATAAGAATTCTAATTGGTGAAGGCTGATTTTAGAGAGCTGAAAGAAAATCACCGCAAGAAATACTTCACTTTATCCGATTTAACATATCGGAATTAGAGTCATTTTACGAAAAAAAGAAACCTACAAAAGGGGGATTTTATGAGGAAACTGACAAAAACATTTATTGTCTCATTAACATTATGTATTGCATTTACAATTTGGGGGATTATTCCCGAATCTATAATCGGAAAAGGTAATTTAGGAAATGTGACTACTGCAATTCAAACTGCATTAGTTAGTAAATTTGGTTGGTTCTATATCATTTCTGTTTCTGTTTTCTTAGGTTTAGCTATCTTTTTAATCTTTTCAAAATATGGTTCGATCCGTTTAGGGAAAGATGATGATAAGCCTGATTATAGTTATATGACCTGGTTCGCTATGCTCTTTAGTGCCGGCATGGGAATCGGTTTGATTTTCTGGGGAGTTGCGGAACCATTAAATCATTTATACACACCGCCATTTGGAGAGAGTGCAACAGAAGAGAGTGCACGTCTTGCACTTCGTTTTTCATTCTTCCATTGGGGATTACATCCATGGGGTCTGTATGCACTTGTAGCACTTTGTATTGCTTATTTTACGTTCCGAAAAGGGAAACCAAGTACAATTAGTGCAACAGTTGGTTCTTTATTTAAGAGTGGTGAGCACGGACGGATCGCACATACGTTTGACGTGTTAGCTGTATTTGCGACAGTATTCGGTGTTGCAACTTCATTAGGACTTGGAGCAAAACAAATTGCAGGTGGCGTTAGTTACTTAACATCTATTCCAAACTCATTAACAACGCAGTTAGTTATTATTGGGGTAGTAACGGTCCTATATATGTTATCTGCACAAACAGGATTAGATAAAGGGATTAAATATTTAAGTAATATAAATATTATTTTAGCCTTTGCACTTATGGCAATCTTATTATTTGCAGGTCCAACGAACTTTATTATGAATTACTTTACTTCTACAATCGGTTCGTACATTCAAGAGTTGCCAAGTATGAGCTTCCGTTTAAGCCCATTAAATGAGGGTGGTAACCAATGGATTCAATCATGGACGATATTTTACTGGGCATGGTGGATTGCATGGTCCCCATTCGTTGGTACATTCATTGCCCGTATTTCACGTGGACGTACGATTCGTGAGTTTGTTATTGGTGTGTTGCTCGTTCCAACAATTATTGGTGCGCTTTGGTTCTCTGTATTTGGAGGAACAGGTATTCACATGGAGATGTTTGATGGAGCAAATATTTATGGACAAATTAAAGAGATGGGCACAGAAATTGGATTATTCGCTATGTTAGATCATATGGGCAGCATAGGACCAGTTTTATCTGTTCTTGCGATTTTACTGATTTCAACATTCTTTATTACTTCAGCAGACTCTGCGACATTTGTTCTTGGTATGTTAACGACAAATGGTAGTTTAAATCCACCAAATCGTATTAAACTGGTTTGGGGTCTTGTTCAAGCAGCATTGGCAGCGATTTTATTATATGTAGGTGGATTAGAGGCATTGCAAACTGCTTCGATTATCGCAGCATTCCCGTTTGTATTTGTTATCTTCTTTATGGCTGCTTCCCTATTTAAAGAATTACAGAAGGAAGTTCGTCATCACCATAAATAATAGAAGGAAAGAGCTGATTTTGAATCAGCTCTTTTTTGATAGGTTGTGCGAATTCCTATTGATTAGCAGTTGTCGCAGGTCGTCGAATGGTCGATAAGTTGTGTCGAACCGCCGATATATTGTCAAAAGTAATCCATATTTTTGACAAAAATTTGTCGGAAATGTGTTGTCACTTTTGCGTATATGTGCTATATTATTTCCTGTAAGCGATTTCAAATGGTTTTTAAGCGTATTCAAGGGGGACAACTAGAATAATGAAGCGTTACGAAAGAAAGTGGAAGCATATTTGTTTGAAACGTGTGGCACATCGTAGTGTCCAAGAAAACACGGAACCAAAGACTGAAGTGTCTAAAGAACAGCAAGAGAAGCAATTGGTTTTACAAAAATAGCAGTCACTTTTTCGTATATAAATGAAAGTAGATCGTTCGTTGGGGGATGGACGTGAAAATTACTTTCGACTAAGGGGTATTGTCCGATATATAGATTTAAAGTAAAAATAAGCACAGAGCATACGGCGCTCTGTGCTTATTTTTTTAATCAAACGTTTGTTTAATTTTGAACGAGCCGCTGCCACTTTTACTTTTTAAACCTGACTGTCTTGTCACATCCGATAATTTGTTTTTTATTTTTAGCGCGTAAGTATAGGAAGAGGCTTCTGATAAATAGGTACGTAAAGAGCTGGGCGTATGCGAAATACATTCATAAAAAAAAGCTGACCCGAAAATTCGGATCAGCTCGATTTTTATTATAAGAACATCATACCTGCAACTGCTGCATTTAAGAAGTTCGCTAGTGTACCAGCGATTACTGCTTTAATCCCTAACTGTGCAATTTGTTTACGGCGAGAAGGAGCAAGTGTCCCTGTTACACCTAATTGAATTGCGATAGAAGAGAAGTTTGCAAAGCCACAGATTGCAAATGTTAAGATCATATTTGTTTTATCAGACAGCTCTGACATGTGTGGACCTAAGTTTGCATATGCAACGAATTCGTTGATTGCAAGTTTTTGTCCGATAAAGCTAGCTGCTTGTACAGCTTCGTTTGGTGAAACACCGATTAGGATAGCAAATGGAGATAGAATATATCCAAAGATTAAATCAAGGCTAAGTTTAATATGGAACCAAGATCCAACCCATCCTAATAGGCCGTTTAATACAGCGATTAATGCGATGAACGCCATTAACATTGCTGCAACGTTAATAACAAGCTGCATACCTTCAGATGCACCGCGTGCTGCTGCATCGATAACGTTAGCATCTTCACGCTCTGTAGAAAGTTGTACATTGTTATCCGGTTTTTCTGTTTCTGGCATAATTAGTTTTGCAATTAATAAGCTTGATGGTGCTGCCATAATTGCTGCTGCTAATAAGTGCTCTAGCGGAATTCCCATTGCTGCATAACCAACAAGAACTGATCCTGCAACGGCCGTCATACCGCTTACCATAATTGTGAAGAATTCACTGTTTGTTAGACGAGTTAAGTACGGTTTAATTAAAATTGGTGCTTCTGTTTGTCCTAAGAAAACAGTTGTTACTGCATTTAAACTTTCTGCTTTAGAAGTGCCAAGAAGTTTGCTTAATGCACCACCAACGATACTAACGAACCATTGCATAATACCCAAATAATATAAAATTGCTACTAATGAACTAATAAATACAATTGGAAGTAGTGCTTGAATGACAAAAATGAATCCCCAAGGACCATCTTTATCTAATAAGTTACCAGCGACGAATTTAATTCCCTCATAAGAAAAATTGATTAAGCCTTGAACGCCGTCAGAAGCAACTTTTAAGCCAGCTTTTCCGGCATCCCATCGTAACACGATGAAAGAAAACGTAATTTGTAATGCTAGCGCAATTAAAATTGTGCGCCAATTAATAGCTTTGCGGTTGGAAGATAGTAGAAAAGCAACTGCTAAAATTCCAATCACGCCGCCAATTCCCCATAAAACATTCATGCAGTATAAATCTCCTCTCTCATAGTAAAAAAGTATACATAACAGATGTCTATACTCAACGAAAATAACATCTTAAGTAACGTATCATACCGGACATCAGAGGTCAAACGTCTATTGAAAAGTTTAAATAGAAAGAAAATTATTTAAGAAAACACATATCAATCTTATAGAGGTTAGGTTATGTTATTTTAGGGGAATATATTCATTATTATAACGTTATGAGCTGTTTTTATAGAATACAGTGTATGAAATAAGAGGAGAGAAACATATTTGTAGCAATATGAATTGAAAATATGATAAAGACTTTTCTTTTATAGGTAGGGAGAGAGCATCCGACCATGGATAGAAGCGGTCAGGGCCTTTTCTCGCCCCATGCCGAATTGAAAACAAAAGGAGAAAAAGAGAGCAGGTCACCTTTTGTTCTTCGTAGCAGCGACTTATATGTGAAAAATCAAAAAGGATTTATCCCGCATTAACGGGCAGTAATACTCCCACCTCAAAATTCGGCGAAAGCAAAGAGGTTAGGTGGGAGGTCAACTGCCCGTAAAAGCCCGATTGGTTCAGCTAATAATCAGTGGGGGATGAAGAAAACCCCCACTGATTAAAGTTTCACTTTATATAAAAAGAGTCTTCTAGTAATCTAGAAGACTCTGAAACTATGACTTAAGGTGCTTTTGTATATCCTAAGAAGTGGCTGCTCCAGTAAGAGTTATTCATTGAAACAATTTTAACTCCGTTGTCACCAGCTTGAATAAATGATCCGCCGCCAAGGTAGATACCCATATGAGAAGGACCTGGCTTATAAGTGTTTTGGAAATAGATTAAATCGCCTGGTTGTGGATTTGAAGTTTTTGGTAGACTGCTCCAATATCCTGCTACAGTTTGACGGCTAATGTTGTGACCGAATTTGTTAAATACGTGGAAAATGTAACCACTGCAGTCAACACCATTAGCAGAAGTGCCACCCCATACATATGGTACACCTTGCATTGATTTTGCATATGCAAGAATAGATGATGTATTACCACTTGTGTTGCCTGCGTTATTATTATTATTTTGGTTGTTGTTATTGTTACTGTTGTTAGGTTTATTGTCTACAGCGCCACCGACTGGTGTTTTAGATAGGAAACGAGTTCCTACATAGCCAGTGCGACCGTTGTAGTTAATTTTACTCCATCCATAATGTTCAGAAATAACTTGTACTTTTTGACCTTGTGGAAGAGCACCGATTACGCTGTAATTTGTACCTTCGCCGCTACGTACATTTAATGCTGCCGCATTAATGTAGTATTCACCAACAGATGTTTGTGGTTGCTCAGGCTGGTTTGGTTGTTCCGGTGTCGTTGTGCCACCTTTAACAAATTTCACAAATTCGCTACTTACATAGCCAGTTTTACCGTGATGATTAATTTTGTACCAACCATTTTCTACACCAGTTACATTTAATGTTTGACCGTTTAATACGCCACCAAGTACACCGTGGTATGTAGCTGGGCCTGTACGAACACGTAATGATGTTGTATTAACAACATAAGTACCGCCAGTTTGAACAGTTACATTATTATTGATTTCTTGTTGTTGATCATTACCTTGGACAACATCGTTACTAGAACCACCTTTTGTTACGTAGTCCTTGCTAAGGTAAGCAGTTTGTCCAGCATAGTTAATTTTGAACCAATCTTGAACTTCGCCAACAACTTGTACAACTTGTCCTTTATGAACAGATCCTAAAACTGTATGAGAAGCGCTAGGGCCTGTACGGACGCGAAGAGAAGATACATTTACTGTATAGTTTCCGCTTGCTGCTTGAACATTGTTGTTATTTGAAGAACCAGCGTTTGAAGAAATGCCAGATATGAATTGTCCACTAACGTAACCAGTTTTGCCGTTATGGTTAATTTTAACCCATCCGTTTTCTATGCTAATAACTTGCAATGTTTGTCCTTCATATACACGTCCCATAATGGAACTAGAAGTATTTGGGCTTGTGCGAACACGCAATACATCAGCAGTAACTTTGTTTTTGCCACCTGTGCTTACGTTTGGTGTTGTACCATTTTTTGATACGAATTGTCCACTAACGTAACCAGTTTTACCATTATGGTTAATTTTAACCCAACCGTTTTCTTCACCGATTACGTTTAATGTTTGACCCTCATATACGCGAGAGATGATGTCGTGAGAAGTGCTAGCTCCTGAACGAACGTGTAATACGTCAGCAGTAACTGTGTAGTTTGAATTGTTTTGTGGTGCAGCTTGAACAGTTTGTGTAGCAGGCTTTTGTGTATTTTCAGGGGCAGCTTGAACGCTATCTAATGTCGGGGCTGCTCCTCCTGCTACAGACACTGCCGCAAGACCGGCAAGATATTTTTTCATGTTTTGTCGATTCCTTTCTGTCTGTAATGTAGTGATGAAATATTTACCAACTGTTAAAAATTCTAAAAGGCATGTCGATTACTGTCAAGGCTTATGCGGGAATCTGAATATGTCAAAAATATTACGAAAAAAAATCAAGGTGCATGCTCCACCTTGATTTTGAACGAAAATACATACATTGTTTTATTGCGAAATTTAAAATGTTCGTGTTTAAGGTAATGAGATATTAGAAGTTGAAAAACTTTGGACAAATGTTTTTTGTAGTAGTTTGGTGATTGGCCCAACTTGACCATTTTGGATGGCAGTTCCATCAAGATGTGTCATAGGCAGCACTTCTACAGTTGTTCCTGTAAAAAAGCACTCGTCAGCGTTATAGACATCACGAATACTGAATAATTCTTCTTGAACAGGAATCTGTAGTTTATGGGCTAAGGAAAGAATATATTGACGAATAATCCCGTTTAGGATTAGGTGATTAGCAGGGTGGGTATAAAGGATCCCGTTTTTTACAAGAAAAAAGTTCGAGTGACTACCCTCTGTAACTATTCCGTTACGAACGAGAAGGGCTTCTTTACATCCTTTGCGTTCTGCTTTTGTGGCAGCCAATACATTTGGCAATAAATTTAAGGATTTAATATCACAGCGGAGCCAACGTGTATCAGGTTCTGATATGGCACGTATTCCGTATTCAATCCATAAAGCGGGTCGTTCTTTTTTTGAGATATAAGCATAAATCGTTGGGGTTACATCAAAAGAGAATGCGTGCGCACGATGCTGTACTCCTCGAGAAACTTGCAGGTAGATGGTACCATCTTCTTGGAAGTTATTATTTTCGAGTAATTTGTAAAGTAGTGTAATGAGTTCTGCTTTAGAGAAAGGTAGTGTTAGTTCTATTTCATCCATTGAACGGTATAACCGAGTTAAATGTGGATCTAATAAGTGGATGTTTCCTTTATAAATACGAATTACTTCATAGACACCATCTCCAAATTGTAAACCACGTTCTTCTAATTGTATGTACGGTTGTTTGTTATTTGTATCAATAATTGTGTCATTCCATAATACAAATCTTTCGTATGCCATTTTACTTCCCATCCTTTCTTAATTGTTTTAATGATGAGTGGTGAGAGCCCGTATGGAAACGCCAATTTATTGTATTTCGCATATACAAATTCGCAAATGAGAAATGAGAATCCTGCTTTTTAGAAATAAAAAAAGCAACATTCATATAGAACGTTGCTTGTAACAATGTTGCATAAGGAGGGTAGCTTGTTTCATAGGGATATTGTCTTGGTATAGCTTAGAAAGGTGACCAGTAAACCAAACGGCTTTACTAAGACAATGGATGTTACTTCCCGGTAACGTCAGGAAAATTGTTACAAAAATGATACTATTATTCCCCATGAGGAATGAACAGAATACTGTTTACAAATTCTATTATAGAGATGTTTCATGAATTTTATGTAAATATTTGGTGAAGATTGTGTAATTTTATCATACTAATGTAGAGAAAAAGACGCTGAGATTACTCAGCGCCTTTTTTGTCTTCTTTAATAATTGTTTTTACTTCGCCCGTTTTAATTTTGTTGCTTTCGGAGAAGCGAAGTAAGTCTCCCTCAATGAGTTTATCAGACATGTGCAGTTCATTTTGTGCCCGATCAATCATCGCTTGAGCTTCTTCTTTCGGTACTTCTACAATTTCGCCTGTTTCGCGGTTATAGAATGTATTGTTTGTATATATATATTGTTCTGTTATAAAACTTCCATCACGAAGAACAACGAATGATTTATAATCTGGTGAGAATACATCATGACCGAAGCTAATGTCATTGCTTGAATCAACACCAAGTAAGTTTAGAATTGTTGGTTTAATATCAATTTCACCTGTTGGTTTTGAAATTGTTTTACCTTCTTTTTGACCTGGAACGTGAATGAACATTGGTGTACGTTGTAAGTTCATATGATCAAATGTTGTAATTTCTTCTTTTCCTAAGAATTGTGCCATCGCACGGTTATGGTTTTCAGAAATACCATAGTGGTCACCGTAGAATACGATAACCGAGTTATCATAAATACCTTCTGCTTTTAGACGTTCAATAAAGTTTTTCAGTGCTTCGTCTAAGTAACGAGCTGTTACCATGTAACGGTCAAATACACCATCACCAGAGTTGTAAGGTTCGATTAATTTTGTACCGTCATCATAAGTAAATGGATAGTGGTTGGTTAAACTAAGGAAGCGAGTATAGAATGGCTTCTTCACTTGTTTTAACATATCCACGGATTGATTAAAGTACTCAATATCTTTTAATCCCCAGTTTAACTTTGTTTCTGGTGTGATTTTGTAGTCAAGTTCGTTATAGTAACGGTCGTAACCAAGTGCAGGATACATGATGTTACGGTTCCAGAATGTTGCGTTGTTCGCGTGGAATACAGCTGTGTAATACCCTTGCTGACGCAGGATTTCTGGTGTTGCAGTATATTCGTTATTACCATGTGTAAAGAATACAGCACCTCGGTCTAACGGATATAGTGATGTATCTACTAAGAATTCAGCATCCGATGTTTTTCCTTGTCCAGTTTGGTGGAAGAAGTTATCGAAGTAATAGCTTTCTTTTGTAAATTGGTTTAAGAATGGTGTAACTTCTTGACCATTTACTGTCGCACCAATTAAGAATGTTTGCAAGGATTCAAGAGAAACGACGATTACGTTTTTCCCTTTCGCAACGCCAAACATATTTGGATCTGGTTTCTCTTTGAGTGTCTTCACATAGTTTTCTGTTTCTTGTAATTTGCTACCATCAGCAAATGCTTTTTGTGAACTTGATTTCGCTTGTAAGCCAAGATCATATAATTGGTGAGTATATAAACCTAAGTTTTTTACGAGCATAACACGGTCAAATGAACGCGTTAATAGTTCCGGACGCTCAGTCTCTGCAAGACCTAAGTTTGCGAAGAAAATAGCAACCGTTGATACGAAGTATAAAGAACGCATTGGACGTGACACACGCTCCGTTTTTGCAAAGTCTTTCTTCTTTTTTAATAAAACGAAGAAAAGAATAATATCAGCAAATGCAACAATGATTTTGTAGTTGAGTAGTTCTTTTACACTAGAACCTAACTGTCCAAAGTTGGACGTTTGCCCAAGTACCGGTAAAGTAACGAAATCATTGTAGAATCCGTAGAACATTACGTTACCAACAAGAACGATTGTTAAAACAAAATCAATTCCAAGTGCTATATAATTACGTTTTTTTCCTTTTGCGAATAATGCAAGACCCACAAGCAGTAATGATGTTGCCAATGGACTAATGAATAAGATAAATTCTTGCATGAAAGATTCAAGTTTCAAATCAAAGCTCGTACGCGTTATGATGTAAGTTTTTAGCCATAAGGCCAAAGCGACGAACAAAGTAAAACGCACATTATGAAATTGTGATTTTAAAGATTCCTTCATCCATTTCCACCCTTTCTCTATCAGGCTTGGTCGATTTTTGAGAGAAAAATGCTAAAATAAAAAATACATAGTTTTCTTGGCCATGAGCAGGGTTTTCTATATCACCCATATACGACTTTAACTATGCATACCCTTTTGGTTTCCTGCCATTTCTTTTGTTGATCCATAAGCATAACGTCATTTCTGTATTATACAACAAAATTCAATTCTTAGAAACACTATAACATTTTACAGTTTTTGTATTTTCGTTGTTGCTGCCAGAGAAAACTTTAACATTGGTTTATATGCTCGTCAACTAGAAAATATAACAAAGATAAAAGAGAATGTTAAGAGAAATAGAACATTTTATATTGAGAAATATTGATAGGAAATATATAAACCCTTTCTTTTTAGATGGGAGAGAGCGTCCGGCTGAGCATGGAAGCGGTCAGGTCCTTTTTTCGCCCCATGCCGAATTTAAAACAAAGGGAGAAGGAGAGAGCAGGTCCATTTTGTATGCAAAGCAATTTATAAGTGAAAGAACAAAAAGAGTGATTTAGCAAAATTTTGATTGGTGATGGAAATTTTAATGTATACCCCCCTCTTTTTAGGTGGGAGAGAGCGTCCGGCTGAGCATAGAAGCGGTCAGGCCCTTTTTTCGCCCCATGATGAGTTTAAAACAAAGGGAGGAGAAGAGAGCAGGTCTTCTTTTGTTCCCGAAGCCGTGATTTATATGTGAAAAATTTTATTATAATTAGAGTAAATAGCGGGAAATAATTGCGAACACTTGTTCTTTTTGGTGTTGTCTGTTACAATAAGTTTTCATCGATCGGTTATGTGTATATTTGATGAGCTTTTTATTGACTAATGAGGCTAGTTTTTTCTTTTTGAAGGCACATCTACTTTTGCGTATAGTGAAAAAACAAAATATGGGGGCTCTTTATATGGAACGAAAATTTTCAGTTGAAGCGTTTTGGAATAAAGTGAAACATGTAGCGAAACAAGCGGGACAATCGGTTATTTATGCAAGTTTATTGCTGTTTTACGTTATGCAAAGACCGGATGTTCCAAAACGAGTAAAGGCAACCATTATCGGAGCACTTGCTTACTTTATTGCGCCAATTGATGCGATTCCGGATTTTATAGCTGGAATTGGTTATACGGATGATTTAGGGGCATTAACAGCTGCACTTTTGCAAGCATCCATGTATGTAAATGAAGATGTAAAAGAAAAAGCGCAGATGAAATTAGCGGATTGGTTTGGTTCGGATATAGACACATCGTTTATCGATCAAAAATTAGATCAATAGCTGAGAACTGTCATGTGCTGGCAGGGCAAACATAAGCGAGGAAGTGTACTATGCCATCAGGAAAAACACATACGAAAATAAACTTACTTTCTCTTCCGATTGTTTTATTTATGCTTGTTTCGTATGGATTAACAAATTTTGATTTTTTACTCACTTTTGCGATAGGCTTTTTAATCGGCACGTTTTTCTTAACACCAGATTTGGATATTCATAGTAACGCCTATAATAAATGGGGATTACTTCGTATTTTTTGGTATCCGTATCAATGTGTGATGCCGCATCGTTCTTTTTTAACGCATACGCTTGTAATCGGTGATCTCATTCGTATATTGTATATGCTTCTTGTCTTTTCTCCATTCCTATACATAGTAAATAAAATGGTGCTAGACGGAAGGTTACTTGAGATTGCAAAGGAACATGATGTTGCTTTAACGACATTTGTAATTGGAGTTATCGCTGCGAGTGCACTCCATATTATAGCGGATCGATTGAATACGCGCCGGAAAAAGCTTATGAGAAAAAAGAAGAAAAGAAGAAGAAGGTAGGGCACTTGCGAATTGCGAGTGCTTTTTCTTTTTTAGTTGTGCTGAACGAGGCATAAGGCTTTTAATCAAACGTTTGTTTAAAGTGAAATACGCCAGAGTGACAGTCTTTTCTTTTGTTAATCAAACGTTTGTTTAAAATAATGAGGGAAGAATGAAACTTACTTTTTTCCTATTTATAGAAAGTGCAATTAAACGAAAAAATGGAAAAAATAATCAGAAAAATCTTTTTAAAATAAAAATGGTATGGTAAAGTATAAATACAATAATTGAAAACGTTTTCTTAAACGTTTTTTATTTTGGACTTAAAGGTATGATGACCGGATAGTCTATTGATAGGATTATAAGGATTTTAAAACAGGGGATTACAGAAAGGGAGAGGACAATGGGCACATGGACACAAGTTTACGATCCGTTCGGTAACATTTGGATTTCCGCAGCGGTAGCACTTATTCCAATTATCTTTTTTTTCTTGGCTTTAGCAGTCTTTCGTATGAAGGGCTATGTAGCAGGACTTATTACAGTTGTATTAACAATTTTAGTTGCGCTATTTGCGTATAAAATGCCGTTTGCAATGGCGATGGCAGCAACCGGATATGGCTTTGCATACGGGTTATGGCCAATTGCATGGATTATTGTGATGTCGGTATTTTTATATAAAATTTCTGTCAAAACAGGACAGTTTGATGTGATTCGTGCATCGGTACTATCGATTACGAATGACCATCGTTTACTCGTTATTTTAATTGGCTTTTCATTTGGCGCATTTTTGGAAGGAGCAGCAGGATTCGGTGCACCGGTAGCAATTACAGCAGCGCTTCTTGCTGGTCTTGGTTTAAATCCGTTATATGCAGCAGGACTTTGCTTAATTGCAAATACAGCACCGGTAGCGTTCGGAGCGATGGGAATTCCAATTACAGTTGCGGGGCAAGTAACGGGTATTGATCCCCACAAAATTGGACAAATGGCTGGACACCAATTGCCGTTTTTATCATTGTTTGTTCCATTCTTTATCGTATTTTTAATGGATGGCTTCAAAGGTATAAAACAAACATGGCCTGCATTACTTGTAGCAGGTAGTTCCTTTGCAATTACGCAATTTATTACAGCAACGTTTTTAGGACCAGAACTTCCAGATATTACATCAGCACTTGTCAGCTTAGTATGTTTAGCATTATTCCTAAAAGTATGGCAGCCGAAAGAAATCTATCAATCTAATCAAGCAAATGCTGAAGCGGCAGCAACAACGACGGCTGCATCCATGCCGAAATTAACAGTAGGAAAAGTTGTAAAGGCTTGGTCACCATTTATTATTTTGACAGTGATGGTTGTTATTTGGAGTCAAAGTTTCTTTAAAGCATTATTTGCTCCAGGTGGGACGTTAGAAAGTCTTGTCTTTAAGTTTCAAATTCCAGGTCTGCACAATTTAGTCATGAAGGCAGAGCCAATTGTAAATAAACCAACGCCTTATGAGGCAGTATTCAAACTTGATATTTTATCAGCAACTGGAACAGCAATTTTAATCGCTTGTATCATTTCTATCATTATTTTAAAAATGAGTGCAAAACAAGCTATAGAAACATTTGCAGAAACGTTACAAGAATTAAAAATGCCAATTCTATCTATCGGTTTAGTATTAGGATTCGCATTCATCGCAAACTATTCTGGTTTATCCTCAACACTCGCGTTAGCATTAGCAGGAACAGGTGGATTATTCCCATTCTTCTCACCATTCCTTGGCTGGCTCGGTGTATTCTTAACAGGATCAGATACATCGGCAAACGCGCTATTCTCCAATTTGCAAGCTATTACAGCACAGCAAGTTGGTGTGAAAGAAGTATTGCTTGTTGCTGCAAATACAACAGGTGGTGTAACGGGTAAAATGATTTCTCCGCAATCGATTGCGATCGCGTGTGCAGCAGTAGGTCTCGCTGGAAAAGAATCTGACTTATTCCGCTTCACAGTAAAACATAGTATATTCTTTGTAGTTATTGTTGGTATTATGACATATGTACAAGCTTATTATTTAACGTGGATGATACCTTAAGTAGATAGCCACCAACTTAACACAAACAAGCCAGGTGCTGAAAGTACCTGGCTTGTTTATGCCTAAAATGATACATACACTTAACCCGATGGTTACGCACGGCATGAAAGACTATTCATCCTCGAATAAATACCCTTCCAAGTTTATTGATCCCTCTATAAATAAGTATGCTGATGAAAAGAATAAAAATTGCAAAGAATTCTTCGCCTGCGTCCTCATCTTTCCAGTGAACTTCAAACAGCCAACCGATTCCGTAATTTGCAGTAATCCAGATAGAAAATAATGTCCAAAAATGCATCCAACTTCCCCAAAACAGAGCAGAAAAGAAGGCTATAATTGACGAGCCTCCAAACCAGAGGACAAAAATGATACATATTGCGAAAAACGTAAATCGGAAGATAGATCCCAAACAACCCATTATAATTTCACTCCTGATCTAAACTTTACTTTACATATGTGAATAAATAATATGACTAACTTTTTAGGTGTTCTGATTTTAGCTGAACATGGGTAAGTTTTGACCCCCACCTCAAAATTCAGTGGAAACAAAGAAGTTAGGTGGGAGATGAACTGCCTGTAAAAGCCCGATTGGTCGGGTTAATAATCAGTGGTTCAATAGGGAGTATCGACTAGCAGATAAAAAACGACATGTAAAAATTGTACTTCATGCCTTTGCATTTTTCTGATTATCGTGTATGATGGGAAAGTATTGAAAATTAAATCAGTGATAAACTAGGGGTGCCCAAGAGAAGCGTGGGCTGAGAGAGAAGTGCGAGAACTTCTTAACCCTCTGGACCTGATCTGGCTCGTACCAGCGTAGGGAAGTTAACGGCTTTACATAACTATGTCTTTATGAGCCAGGTCCTTGTTTTACTATGGACCTGGCTCTTTTTATTTTGGCATGCGCTGGTCACTAGTTCTTGTCCTTTTCACAAGTAAAGCGAAAGCGGCTCGGTCAGAATGGGAGGGGATGGAGCTTCAGCTGAAGAGGCGAAGCCACCGATCATTCTAGCTGCTGAAGCGGGAATCGAATTGCCCAGAAGGTGGCCCGAGATTCTGAGCAAGTTCGATTTGCCTGAAATGATAAAGGGGAGGAAACACAAATTATGAAGCAATCTGTTTCAGCTGAGCAAATTGAATTGAAGTCGAGTTTACCAGGAAGTCAGAAAGTCTATGTGGATGGCCCGCGTGAAGGTATGAAAGTACCAATGCGTGAGATTGAGCAAAGTGATACAAACGGTGTACCAAATCCGCCGATTCGCGTGTATGATACAAGTGGTCCGTACACAGACCCTGAGTACAAAGTAGAGCTGGAAAAAGGAATTCCAACACCTCGCCGTGCTTGGAGTGTTGACCGTGGAGATGTAGAAGAGTATGAAGGACGTGAAATTAAACCGGAAGATGATGGCGTGAAGGCTGCTTCTCAGCATACACCTGTGTTCCCGCAGATGGATCGTAAACCACTTCGTGCAAAAAAGGGCGCAAATGTAACGCAAATGCACTATGCACGTAACGGTATCATTACATCTGAGATGGAATATGTTGCGATTCGTGAAGGTGTAGAGCCTGAGTTTGTTCGTAAAGAAATCGCAGAAGGACGTGCGATTTTACCAGCAAACATTAACCACCCAGAAGCAGAACCGATGATTATCGGACGCAATTTCCACGTGAAAGTAAATGCGAATATCGGTAACTCTGCAGTTTCTTCTTCTATCGCGGAAGAAGTAGAGAAGATGACATGGGCAACGCGCTGGGGTGCAGATACAATTATGGACCTATCAACAGGGAAAAATATTCATACGACTCGTGAATGGATTATTCGTAATGCTCCTGTACCAGTTGGAACAGTGCCGATTTATCAAGCGCTAGAAAAAGTAAATGGTATTGCTGAAGATTTAACTTGGGAAGTATACCGTGACACGTTAATTGAACAAGCGGAGCAAGGTGTGGATTACTTTACAATTCATGCAGGTGTACTACTTCGTTACATTCCAATTACAGCAAAACGTACGACAGGAATTGTTTCGCGCGGTGGTTCTATTATGGCGCAGTGGTGTTTATTCCATCATAAAGAAAACTTCTTATACACTCACTTTGAAGAAATTTGTGAAATTATGAAACAATATGATGTTTCCTTCTCTCTTGGAGATGGATTACGTCCAGGTTCGATTGCAGATGCGAATGATGAAGCGCAATTCTCTGAGCTTGAAACGCTTGGTGAGTTAACAAAAATTGCTTGGAAGCATGATGTTCAAGTTATGATTGAAGGACCAGGGCATGTACCAATGCATTTAATTAAAGAAAATATGGATAAAGAACTTGATATTTGCCAAGGCGCACCATTTTATACACTTGGACCTTTAACAACGGATATTGCACCGGGGTATGATCATATTACATCGGCGATTGGTGCAGCGATGATTGGCTGGTTTGGTACAGCAATGCTTTGTTATGTAACACCGAAAGAGCATTTAGGCTTACCGAACAAAGATGACGTTCGTGAAGGGGTTATTACGTATAAAATTGCGGCGCATGCGGCTGATCTTGCGAAAGGACACAAAACAGCGCAGCAACGTGATGATGCTCTTTCAAAAGCGCGTTTTGAATTCCGCTGGCGCGATCAATTTAACTTATCGTTAGATCCTGAACGGGCAATGGATTTCCACGATGAAACATTACCAGCAGAAGGAGCAAAAACAGCTCATTTCTGTTCCATGTGTGGTCCGAAGTTCTGTAGTATGAGAATTTCACATGACATTCGTGAATATGCAAAAGAAAATGATTTAGAAACAACAGAAGCAATTGAAAAAGGCATGAAAGAGAAATCAGAAGAATTTAAAGAAGCTGGTAGTCACTTATATCAATAATTGGATTTGAGATGGGGGTACGAATGCCCACAAATAGTGGGGGATATGTACGGCTTCCGAACACCTTTTAACTTGATTGATCACGTGTATCTAATTTAAATATAGAAGAAGCCTCCTTTGCTAAGACGGTAGCAAAGGAGGCTATTGTTTTTTAGAGGGAGAAGAAAAGTTGTACCCAGTAGAATAAGAGGAATAATGTTACGATTGTTGAGAGTGGGATGACGATAAGGGATACGCTTAAATAATCTTTCCACTTCACTTTAATTTTATTTTGTTTTAGGATGTACATCCAAATGAGGGAAGCAAGTGTACCGATTGGTAATAATAACGATCCCATGTCACTACCGATAATATTTGCAAGATAAATTGTTTTTAGAGTGACTGGATCGAGTCCCATCTCGGTTAATGTAATGGTACCAATCATTAATGCGGGGTGATTATTAAAGACGTTGGAGAGAAGTGAAACCAATCCACCCATTGTAAAGCTTGCGTATAGTAGATGCTGGTTAACAATCGGTTCGAGCCACTTTACAAGAAACGTTGTTAATCCTGCATTGTGAAGCCCGTAAATAATAACATACATGGAGAATGCGAAGATCAAAATGTGCCACGGTGTCTTTTTTAAGATATCGACAGGGTTTGTACGTAAATAGTACCATCTCCATACAAGGAGAACGAGTGAACCGAGTACAGCTACAATTTCAATTGGTATGGATAGGAAGGAAGCGACGAAGAGAAGACAGCGCATAAGGAATACGAAAAGTAATACCTTTAACATAAATTTTGTCCGTTTTTGTTTTGTATCAACGGAATTTTTTCCTTTTAGAGGATGGAAATTTTTTGTGAAGAAGATTTCTTCAATATCATAAGAAGAAACTGGTAATTTTTTAGGTAGTTTTCTCTTTAAAACAGTGTACATGAGCCATGACATAAATAGTAGTCCTAGTGTTGCAGGTACGAACATCATTGCAGTGTGCATATAAAGTGTCATGTGTACGATATTTAATGCGATTAAGTTTACGATATTACTTACACCAATTGGTGCACTTGAAGCAGTAGCAATTAAAGCACCACTTAGTAAATACGGAATTTGTTGGTGTGGTTTTAATTGAAGGTTTTTGAGAAGTAAAATTAAAATTGGAGTTGTAATTAAGATGCTGCCATCGTTGTTAAATAAAAGAGTCATGAGGAAGCATAGTAATTGAATATACCAGTATAAACGGTGACCAGAACCTTTTGCTAGATTTGCCAGTTTTGCAGCCGCCCAATGGAAGAAGCCGAAGCTTTCTAATATAACGGCCATAACGATGGTTGCTAAGATAGTTATGGAGGCGCCTCCTATTTTACTAATAATATCCATAACATCCGGTTTTGATACAAGTCCTGTAAGGAGAATGATACCGGCACCAATTGCAGCGGGCCATGCTTCATTCAATCCCCGTGGTCGCCAAAAAATGATGATCATGGTTAAGAAGAAGACGACGATTGTAATCAATATTTCAGTACTCATTGTTAGCCTACCTTTCTTTTTTACTTGAGCAAATAGATTTGAGCTTGTCTCAAGTGTATACAGCATTATATTCAAAAAAAAATAAGAAGAACTAGGCATGTACCTGAATCTAGTGAATATGTGTATTTGATGTTAAAAGGCAAATATAGATACGAGAGAGATAACTAGTGCTTTTTGATAGAGAGAAGAACCTATATAAATACAAATTGAAAAAACGATTTAAAACCTATTTTTCAGATGGGAGAGAGCGTCCGCCCGAGCATAGAAGCGGTCAGGTCCTGCCCCATGCCGAGTGAAAACAAAAGGGGAGAACGAGTGGGAATCTTCTTTTGTTTTCATAGCCGCGACTTAGTATGAAGGAAAAACAAAATGGATATATATATGGTGTTTTTGTTTGTAAAGATGTAGAAATTATTTAGGGAGTCATTATTATAAAGAGAAGCTACTCTAGACATTTTAGTAAATGTTTGGAGTAGCTTCTCTTTAAATCGTTATTTTTCTTTGAGGAACGTTCGATCCTTTAAGAATAAATTCCAGAAGAAGATAAAGCCTGGAAGCAAGATCGCGATGCCGATTGCATAGAGGATGAGCAGCGCATAGAATGTTTCTTTCGTTGTAAAGCTTGTAAAGACAGTAACGTCCGGATAAATGATATACGGTAAATGCGCGACGCCGTAAGCGTAGCTAGCAAAGGCATATTGTGCAACAACTGCTAAAACAGCGATGCGAGGCCAGCCGAGTGAATCGTATTTTTTATTTGTCCACCAAAGGGAAGAATACCCGATTACAAATAAAAGAATGGAGACTGTGAACCATGGAAACTGCTTAATTAATCCTTGCATGAGCCAATGTGTTTCTGGTTCCATAACAACCAGGGCGATAATGGCTGTAACGAGCGTCGCCGGACCAAGTACGATGGCGTTTCGTCTGTAGAGTCGATACGTATCCTCTGAGCGCTGCTCTCTTGCAAAGTCAGCTAGAAAAAGAGAGGATAGGAACAACTCTGAAGTTAACCCAAATAACATATACCAATAGATTACAGGGCTTGATAGAAGTTTCCCGTATAATAGCACTTCTTTTCCACTAGAGGTCGTAATATAAGCACCTTCTGTTACTGGCAAAACTGTAATTAATAAGGCTGGAATTAAGAGCCCTGTAATACCAGAAATAAAGCGCAAGATATGCTCATACTTCGGTACGGAATATGCAAAAACCATGAATGTGCTACGAATGGCAACGAGAACTAAAATTAATGTCACCGGTACAAACATCACTGTTGCGAGTGTAAAAGCTGCTTTCGGAAAGAAGCCAAGAAATGCGACAACGACAAAGACGAGAAATGTATTCGTTACTTCCCATGTTGGTGATAAATAACGATTGGCAAGCTTTCCGGCTAGTGTCGGGTGCTTTGCGTATACCATGCCCCAAAATCCGGCTCCAAAATCAATGGAACCTAAAATGCTGTATACGAAGATGATGGCCCATAAGATGATAATCGCAATACTTGCCTCATGCACGAGGATCTCCTCCTTGCTGCCCTAGATCATTTTTTAATGGATGTCTTCTAAAGAACGTTCGTAGTACGAAAATCGTTAAAGCGCCAAGACCGATATACAAAATGATGAATAAAATAAATAAAGGCCCGACGAAATCAGCGCGCGTAGCAGCATCCATTGTGCGCTGCATCCCATAAATCGTCCAAGGTTGACGACCGCTACAACTGAAAACCCATCCAAATTCAATGCCGAGCATCATAATCGGTCCGCACGCAGCAGTGGCCCATAGAAGCCATTTTGGTAATTCTGCTCCTTTTTTTCGATAGATAAAGTACCAATATACAAGAGCGATTGCTGCTACAGCAAAAGTGAATGCAGCTGTACCAACCATTAAATTAAAGAACGTATGGGTATAAAATGGCGGCCACGTTTCTTGTGGAAATTCATTTAACCCCTTTACAACGGTATTAGGATTAAATCCAACTAACATACTTAGCATATTTGGGATTTCGAGGGCGTAGTTCAGTTCAAGAGTTTCAGGATCGACAACTCCGCCAATGGACAAAGGAGCATGTGATGTCGTTTCAAATAAAGCTTCTGCAGATGCTAATTTTTCCGGAGAATGTTCATGCAAAGCAATTGCCGATTC
The DNA here is from genome assembly GCF_000161455.1 of Bacillus pseudomycoides DSM 12442. Taxonomy (GTDB): domain Bacteria; phylum Bacillota; class Bacilli; order Bacillales; family Bacillaceae_G; genus Bacillus_A; species Bacillus_A pseudomycoides. The sequence goes on along the minus strand of NZ_CM000745.1, from coordinate 5,481,034 downwards.
ATGTCCAGAAAGCCACATCGTAGCACCTGTAATAAATGTAACGACAAGGCCTAAAAATAATCCTTTTTTATGATAAGCGATTTCTCTTGCACCCAGATTTCGTCTTAATAATTTAAACCCAGCGATAGAAGCAATGACTGCCGCTCCTGTTGCATAAGCCGTAATGACAACGTGAAGGGAGCTTGTGAAAAAGCTTGGATTAAAGAATGCTTTCCACGGGTCAACGTTAAAAACAGAGCCATCAGGATTCATAGAAAAGCCTGCCGGTGTATTCATCCATGTGTTTGCTGAGGTAATTAATACGGCAGATGCAGTGGCACCAAGCATGACAAAAAAGAGTGAGATTAATCTCATAAATGGTGGTAATTTATCTGCTGCATATACATAAATGGACATAAATAAAGCTTCTAAGAAGAAGGCGAAAATCTCAATCTGAAATGGAACAGAAATCACTTGACCGACAATTTTGGCGAATCCGGGCCAAAGAAGTGAAATTTGTACACCGACGATTGTTCCAGTAGGGATTGCGACACCAAGAAGGATGGCGAAAGCCTTTGTCCACCTTTTTGCCATAACGGCGTAATCAGAATCCTTTCTCCAGTGATATAATACTTCGCTTATAAAAATCATTAAAGATAGTCCGATTCCAAGTGTTGCAAAAATGATGTGGAATGCTAGTGATGACCCAAAAAAAGCCCGTGACAATGTAACAGTATCCATAATTCTACTCCTCTTCATTTTTGCCATTATTTTCTGATCGGATTGGAAAATTTATTCAAAAAAATGCCAAAAATATATATGTATTTTAAAAAGTGGATATGATATTATGATTTTGAAATCTTCAGAAAATAAAGAGAAGAATATTTTATTTGTGTTTTAGAACAAAATCTTTTATAATGCTTATGCGAACGTTAGTTCTATCTAAGGGGTTTTATTTGTAGAAGGACAAGCTAGAGTTTAACAGAATGTGGAAGTTTACGTAAAACGGAGGGGATGTTTGTATGTATCCTGAAGTCATTAGAAAAATGGCGTTTTCGAAAGAGCATAAAGATTTGTTATTAAAGTTATATAATAAAGAAATTACACGGCGTGAATATGATCACCTTGTGCAATTATTGTATCGCCCTACAAAAGAGGCTAATTAACGTGTGTAAAGGATAGAAAAGTAAGAGACAATCTAAAGGATTGTCTTTTTAATGTTTTCGTATGCTCTACTAAGATTACGGTTAGTCTTATTATAGAGGTGAGAAAAAGTGCGGAAACGTTTGTATATATGGATTGCGTTAACTTTATTTATGGTTTTAGGTGGAATTGTTTTTTGGACTGCACTACAAGGAAATCGAACAGAATATTTTATTATGAGACATATGATGAACGAGAATGGGACGCTCGCAACATATCGCATAGCTGATTCAAAGGTAGGAACGAACGAGGCTACCGGCCGTGAAGCATTATCAGAATCATCAGGGCTATGGTTACAATATACGCTTGATATGGACGATCAATCATTGTTTGATGAACAAGTAAAGGTGATCCAAAATTATTTTATACATCCAGTCCATATTGTTTTATGGAAGATTTCTGAAACAGGAGAAAGACAGGCTGGTACGAATGCTCTCATTGATGATCTCCGCATCATCGAACAGCTATATCGTGCTTATGACATGTATAAAGAAGAGCGGTATAAGCATCTTGCGGATCAAGTGAGTGATGCTGTACTACGTTATAATAAGAAGAAGAAAATCTATGTTGACTATTATGACGCAGATAAGGGCATGCAAAATAACATATTAACGACATCTTACATAAATCCAAGTGCATTCTCTTATATGAAAAAGTACGGAAAAATTTCAGAAACGCAGTATCAGGAAGCTATTCAATTTTTAGCGGATTATCCAAGACGTGGCTGGGCATTCCCGAAAGAATACAAAGAGGATGGTACATTTACATATGAAAACCGGGTGAATCTCATTGATCAATCGTATGTTGCTTACCATCGTAGTTTAGGCGGAATTTCCTCCGAAGCATATTTAGAGTTTATTAAAAAGGTATTCCGCAAAGATGGGAAGTTATACGGTCGCTATGATTTAGAAACAGGAAAACCAGTAGTAGATTTTGAATCACCAGCAGCATATGGGCTAACGATTTTATATGTATTACAAGTAGGAGATAAAAAATTTGCCCAAGAATTGTATGAGCGCATGAGTGAATTTCGGAATGACAATGTATTCAGCAGGTTTTATGGTGGATATGTGACTGGAAAAGAGAACAACACGCATATTTTTGATAATGTGTTGCCGCTATTAGCTGAGACGGAATTGAAAATGGATAAGAAGTAAAATGAAACTTTAATCAGTGGGGAGCTTTATTCCCCACTGATTATGATCCTTCACCAATCGGGATATTACTGCCGGTTACTGCGGGATAAAAATGTCACTGAAAAGTGGCATTTTTATTTTGGAGATTTTTTAAGTACGTGGTGATGAAATGCTCGAGAAATAGTGAATAACGAATTGACGGAACTTCTGAGCTGTTGATGATAAGTAACGCCTTTTTGACCAACTTAATCCAATAGTTCGTTGGCACCTTGGTTCAATAATGCGGAGCTTGTTTGATGAAAGATTAGAATTTCGTAACAAAGTTAGGTTAGGGACAAATGCAAATTTTAATTTTATTATGTTATTTAGTTGTTGCTGGTGGAATTGCTTGGATTACAAGTCACATACAGCATAAAGAAACTTCTGCAGAGCAGGTTTCTTCCTAAAAAGAAGCTGTCCAAAAAATCTTTTTGGACAGCTTCTTTTACTTTTTACTTCTTAATAATGGCAGTAAAGGCAGGAGCGTTGGCCATTTTAATACAGGCGTGGGAGAAGGTCCTGTAATCCATGTATGGAATGGAATCGTGCTACATATAACCATTGTGATGATAGAGAATGTTGCCGTTAGAAGAAATAGTAATAGACTATATAGAATTGTATTTGCCTGTATTGTAAATAGAGATAGTAATTTCGTAATTAGCTGTAAAAAGAAAAAGTGTGCTAAATAGGCTCCGTACGTGTAGTTTCCGATAAAGCGTAATGTTTTATATAAAGCACCTCGCCGCTGTACAATCATGATAGATAGTACGTATAGTATTAAAATTTCACATACAATGTACAGAAACATGGATGGCTTTAAATAGGTAGATACAGTAAGGTGAATGGAATCTACACCATAAAAGCTAAATAGTTCATAGTTGATGAATAAGAATAGAATAAAAAACAAGATTGTTATAAGTGGTATGTGTTTCATTACAAATAAGCGCCAAGCTTGAAGTGCTACAGCAGCGATTCCTCCCATGACAAAGTAAAATGAATAGAAGAAGAAGGAACGATCTGTATAATGCAAAACAGTTGATTGAGTTAGCACTTCACCGTTAAAAATATAGTGAGAAGAATACCACATTAAGAGAAAATAAATGCTAGCGAAAGCGGCCATGTATCGGTATATATCTTGCTGATTTTGTGTTCTTTTTTTAAACCAATAAAATAAGGTGCATAATAAGGGAAACAGCAAATGGATTTGGAACATCATAATGACATACCAAAGATGAGGCGCAGCTGTTCCGAGCAATAGGCTTTTTATCCCGCTTTGCACTGTAACGACTTGGTTTGTTGTCAATAAGTACACGACGGACCAGAAGAAGTAAGGAGCAAGCAAGTGAGCTGTTTTTTCATAGATGTATTCTGTATAGACCATTTGTTTTGTGTATTGCTGAATTAAATGAAATCCAACAATGAAGATGAATGCAGGTGCTGAAAATTTTGCGAGATTAAATAGCATTCCCATAATGAGAGATTGTTCTAGTAGAATATGTCCTTGATTCATTGTATATAGTAAGGAACTTTGCAAAACAACAGCAAGGAACGCAATGCTTTGCAAAACTTTAAACTCTGGGGCGCTGTGTGTCATAGTTTCCATCTCCTTTTCCATACATGATTATAGTACGAAGGAGAGGAAAGGGCTATGGAAACTTTGTGAAAGTTATAACAAATTTGTGGGTATAGTCTGATTAATTTGTAGTTATAAAACAAACTTGTAACATCAAAGAAGAAGCTAGAGTGAATATCTAGCTTCTTCTCAATTTAAGATAATTCATACATCAATGGAATAGGATCCATGATGCATGAATATATTAACCAATTGTATTAGAGATTCTATCAGGTGGC
>NZ_CM000745.1:5471678-5476726 GCF_000161455.1 Bacillus pseudomycoides DSM 12442 | reverse complement strand
CTAATTCTTTTTTCTCTTTTTCTAAACGTTTTACAGTTGTATGTAAATCTGTATTATTCACTTTCAATGCATGGTTTTGTCCCTGTAACGTCTCATTTTCCCTTTTAAAGGCCTCTGACGCTTTCGCAAGGGTTTTAATCCTTTGGAAATCTTCCAAGCCAATTTCGACCGTTTTGGAGCGTATAAAGCCCCCTTTTTCTTTCACAGACATCTCTTCTACTTGTTTTCCTACTTTAACAGCCCTTTTTAAAACATTTAAACGATTTTGCATTTGTTGCATAGATTTCTCTAATTTCTGTTTTTCTAACTCTTTCTCTAAAAGAGTATCTTCTAGCACTTGTACTTCTTCTTTTGCTGTCAAAGCTTTAAAACGTGCGGTTTCTATATGTTTTTTATCACTAGATACGCCACGCTCTAAATCAAAGCCTTTCTCTACCATATGGGCATGAAAATCATCCTGAAGCGAAACTAACTCTTTACGGTTAAAAATCTGTTTTGCTGATAATTTCTTTTCTTCCGTTATTGGAACCATTCCTACATGCATATGAGGTGTTTTCTCATCCAAATGTACGGCTGCATGTACAATATTTTGTTCTCCGTATCGATCTTTAAGAAAACTATAAGCTTCCTCAAAGAATTCTTTTTGAGAACCTGGATTCTCTTCACTTAAACATTCAAAAAAACCTCTATCACTCGTCACTACAAATTCACACATCACAACTGCATCTTTTCGAATGGCTCGATTGGTTTCCACATTCTGTTCAATTTTTTCTTTTACTGTTCTTAAATAATCGATGTACTGATCATTATGTAAATCATAATTTAAATGACTTTGTTCTTTTTCTATATCAGGATTTGTATGACTCTCTTTTTCTCGTTGATTATGAATCTGGATTCCTTTCACATCTCGCATCTTAAATTTCTGCATTCTACAAATAGCAAAACTCACGAATCCTCACCTCAACTTGTCCTAGTTTTTCTCTTTATTTTGTTCTCGATCTCGCTATAAAGTATATATACTTCTCTACTGTTTTTCGGTGTACTTCCATGTAAAGTATAGCACACTATACTTTACTATCGTAAAGAGTGTGTCCCCTAGGGGGATTTCGGCTTAGCCGAATAAGACCTCGGACGTTGTCCAAACCTACTGGGGAACTCTTCCCCAGACCCCATAAAAAAAACACCCCCAACCCCCTCACTTTTTGAGGGGGCTCCCTCGCCGGTAGGCAGGGTCAAACGGTATCCGTTTGACAACCACAAGAGGGTCTTGGGTGTGTGATATTGTCAACTCCTTAATGCTCACTTCGTTCCGCTTACCGTTGACAATTATCTTTGTTTTTCTCTCTGACTCATTATTTTTAAAGCATTACTTAAACTCACCTTACCATTCCCATATTCTAATTTATTACCAAATGGGATGGCTGATTGATTTAATATTTCCCTTACTTTTTGATTTGACATAGTAGCATCCTTTTCTAATAGTAAAGACGCTATACCTGCAACATGGGCCGCTGCCATTGAAGTCCCACTATCTAATCTATAAGTTCCATCATTCCATGTACTTAATACATCTACACCTAATGCCATTAACTCTAATTGTTCCCCTTTACTAGAAAGAAAACCTCTTTGATTATTTAAGTCTACTGCCCCAACAGCAACAACTGAATTAAATTTAGCTGGATAAGTAATGGAATTTCCTTCTTTGTATCCTTCATTTCCAGCAGACGCTATTAATAAAATTCCTTTCTGATAGGCTTTATTCATAGCTTCCTCAAAAAATACAGATTCTTTTTTCCCACCTAAACTCATTAAAATAATATCTACATTTTGTTCAATCGCCCAATCAATTCCCTTTACAACTGTACTATATTTACCATTCGCATATTTATCTAAAACTTTTACTGCGTATAGATCCACGTCAGGTGCAATACCTGTGATTCCGACATTATTATTTTTTGCTCCTATAATTCCTGCTAAATGTGTTCCATGTCCATTATCATCATCAAAACTGGAAGTATTTGAAACAAATGAAATTCCAGTTTTAATCTTTAAATCTAAATGTTCTTTATCAATACCAGTATCTAAAATTGCAACAGAAGTTCCTTTCCCTGTCAGCGGAGAAATCCCTTTTGCTTTTAAAGGTAATGTACTAGAATTAACAGTTTGTTGTATTCCATCAGCTTTTACATTTTCATCTTGTTCCACCGCAATAATTTTAGAATTATTTTTTAAGAGTTTACTTGGATCATAAGAAAACTCAGCTTTTACAATGGATAAATTAGACAATATTTCTTTAATCTTTCCACCTTGATTGGTAATCATCTCTGTATCAATTTTATCTTTAAACATAATTAAATAATCGTTTTCATTTGTTATTTCTGTTGCAAAAGATTTTGAATTCCCTCCACAAATACAAAATAATAACAAACATATAATTAATAATTTCTTCATCATTCGTAACTCCTATCACATGTAAAAATAAGACGCGAATTTCGCGTCTTATTTTTACAACGATTTAATACATTTTATTTTTCACTGTATTGTTCTAACAAAAATTGACAAGCATTATCTAATTCTTTTTGTTTATTAATAGCCATTAATAAATATTTAGGATTTATAGGAATATCAATTTCTTTTAAATAAGATTCATACTCTTCAATAGTTGGCTTTACATTACAATCATAAACAACTTTAAAATTGATTGAATTAAAATAATCTTTTTCAAAAGAAAAATCACTATCTTGAGATAATCGTTTATTAAACAAACTAATAATATTTAATATTGTTTTCTCAATTTGTTCATCTAAATCAAAATCAATAATTTGATGATAAAAGGAAAATCTTTCAGGATCATCGTGTAAAAACATAGTTAACATTAATTTTTGATGATACTTTATCTTTTTAATTTCCTGCTCAATATTCATCTATAAATCTCTCCAATACAATTATAAAATAACACCTGTAATAGCCCTTGCAATTACCCTAGCAGAACCACCAGGAATACCGCATTCATGAATCATAAAACCAATTAAATTTTGTTCAATATGACTTTCAAATCCATCTAATGCATCAGCAATACTTTTCGCATGTTTCTTTAAATATTTAGCCTCTTTAGTCCCAGCACCTAACCATTTTGTAACTGCATGTAATGCTTCTCCACCATTTCTTAAACCCCAAACAACAGCTGATTTTTTCCATCCTTGTGCAGTAACATCACCATCATCATCTAAAGCAACTGGTAAAGCAGGTGTAACTTGATTATTAACTATTTGTGGAAATGGAATAACATTTTGCTGAACCTTTTCAACAGGTACTGTAACATCGTTTTCAGCTGCAAAAGAAGAAAGTGGAGCTATTGTTAATAATGCAGCAAATGCCATTGTAGCTGGAATAATTTTTTTGAATTTAGACTTGATTTTTAACATATATATTTCCTCCCAAAAATGAATTAAATGTAACAAGAAAATTATTCCATATTTTTAAGAAGATTTTACCAAATATGTAAAATTGCATATTTTTTTCTACAAAAAAACAATTCTACGTTGTATATTTTCTAGAATAAATCGATTTAAGAGCTTTATATTCTTCCATAGATGGCTTTACCTTGTTTTTGGGTGTGAATGCATTGGCTGGGGTGAAGCGAAGCGAGGGGCTAGCCCCTTATAGTGTCATAAAACTATAGATTAAGAGCTATTCATGGACAGCCGATCTAAGCGGTTCGGCAGGTATAATTGCTAGTTCAAGTCGTACTACCTAAATTCTCGTTTTTGGTATGTTCGGCTTGGCGACATGCTCATACCTGCCGAAATCCACTTATCAATGGTGAAGCGTAGCGAAAAAGGTGGAGATTTTTGAGAGATTTTTCTCAAAAATACTACCTGTCCATTGATAAGTGGATAGCCCTTTAATAGATATAGAAGGGGTAACCTAGTAAACCCTTGATAAATATGGGTTTATAATTTCCTTATGTTCACCCTAGGGGTGAACATAAGGAAACAAGATGTTCATTTTTTTGTTGTTTTTGTGAACGTCTTGTTTGAAATCGTGAAACAAAACGTTCGAAAGAATGAACATATATGTTCATTCTAAAAGATTAAATAAGGGCTAAAAATCTCATTATTTTTAATGAGATTTTTAGCCCTTATTATAAAAGACACAAGGGGAACTTAAAAAAACCTTATGAATAAAGGTTTTTTTAAACATAATAGTTACCATATTTGGTATTGTTGTTACCATATTTGGTATGTATAATAGTTACCATACTCGGTAACATAAAAGTAGAGGGAGGTTAAAAAGTAATGTCCTCATTAGATAAAGATATTTTTATCGAAGTACCTGATGAAGAAACAGGAGAAATCCAACAATATTTATTAACTCCAGCTAAGAAGAAAAAAGTTTACAAGGGGGATTGGGTCATGGTGTTTCAAGAAGGATTAACATATGTCGCAAAACTCAATTTAAAAGGTGAAACATTGCGTGTTTATATGATCCTATTATCAAAACTAGATTACGAAAATTGGTTAAGAATTAGACAAAAAGACATAGCTGAAGAATTAGGAATGAAACCACCTCATGTTTCAAGAGCAATTAAAGAACTTTCCAATCATGGGATTTTAGTTAAAGGTCCTAAAGTAGGTGCTTCTAATACATATCGTTTAGATCCTTCATTTGCTTTTAGAGGACGAGACAAAAATTTAGAACAAGTCCGAAAAGAAGTAAAACACCTTAAAATAATAAAATAAAAAGAACTCTTAATAGAGTTCTTTTTATTTATCTCTCTAAACCACTATCTCTATTTCTATTTTTCTCTTTTTTCTTTTTCTGCATATCTTTTGAAGCAAGATCATACCCTTTTCTTTCATGTTCTGTTAAATTGCTTTCACTAAATCGAGTATTACTAAATGGGTTTAATGTGATATTCACTTTCTTTTTACAATACCCCACAATTTGTTGAAATCTCTCTATTCCTTGAGGAACACGCTCTTTATAGAACTCTTGTATTTGCGTAAATAATTTTTGCAACCTCTCATATTTCGCTTTATATGAAT